>NZ_JBUDZG010000018.1:0-98354 GCF_054950075.1 Acidovorax sp. Q11
GTTCGTGCTCGAAACGTTGCCATTCGCCTTGGGTCTCGTTGTCCGCTGGCGCGATCAGCCCATGGCGGTGCAACAGGTCCGTGACCGTGCTGGGGGCCGGCACCTGCTCATGGCCCAGATCCTGCAGCCGTCGGCAGATCTTGCGCGCGCCCCAGGCTGGGTGTTGCCTGCGCAGCTCCAGCGCGGCCGATTGCAAAACCTCTGCGGTCTGGCGGGGGCTGTGCAGCGGACGGTGTGAGCGCTCGGTGAAAGCTTTCTCGCCTTCGCTCACAAAACGCTTGAGCAGCGCGTAGCCCGCCTTGGGAGAAATGCCGAAGCGACGACACAGCTCACGCCGGTTGGCGCCTTCCTGCAGTGCCAGTTGCACAAACTCTCGTTTGGTGGTCATGAGATCTCTCGGTTGCCAGGGCATAGGTTTCTCCTGGGCAGGGTTTGCCAAGGAGAAGTGTTTCCTATGTCTCCGCACACCCGTTACCCATGTGTCCGGTCCATACAGCCGAAGCAAAAGAAAGTTACTCGCATGCCGGGCGACTCCCGGCTCCCGCACTCAACACGGGCATGCAGTAGCCACCGCCAAAACAAGCTTCGACAGGCTCAACCCAAACGGACGGGGCGAGAACGAACTATAAAAACAATAGCTGCCAGCGCTTTGTGTAGAAGCGCCAGCAGCCAAAAAACCCTCAGAACCAACGACTCAAACCGCGCTGAAGTCAGGACGGCGCTTCTCCATAAACGCCGAGAACGCTTCCCGCGCTGCCGGCTCGCGCAACATGCGCCCAAAGCTCTCGCCCTCTTCCGCCATCACCTCCAGCACCTTCGCCGTCTGCCCACCCTTCATCAACCGCTTGGTTTCGATGAGCGACGACAACGGCTTGGCAGCCAGCTTCTTCGCCTGCGCCTGTGCGACGCCATTGCACTCGGTGGGCGGCACCACACGATTCACCAGCCCCACTTCCAACGCGGCCTCGGCCATGAACGGCTCGCCCAGCAGCAGCGCTTCCGCAGCGCGGTGGTACCCCAGCATCTGCGGCACCAGCAGGCTCGATGCGGCCTCGGGGCACAGGCCCAGATTGACGAAGGGCATAGAGAACGCCGCGTTGTCGCCCGCATAGACCAGGTCGCAATGGAACAGCATGGTTGTGCCGATGCCCACAGCCGGGCCGCAGACCGAGGCGATCACGGGCTTGGGGAAGGTGGCGATGCCGCGCAGAAAACGGAACACGGGCGAGTCCTGCGTGGCAGGCGGCTGCTGCAGGAAGTCGCCAATGTCATTGCCCGCGCTGAAGATCGCCACGTCGCCCTGGAACACCACCACACGCACGCTGGCATCCGCCTTGGCGGCGTCGAGCGCATCAGCCATGGCGGCGTACATGCCGCGCGTGATGGAATTCTTCTTGTCCACGCGGTTGAAGGTGATGGTGGTCACGCCTGCTTCGGTGTGGGCAAGGATGTCTTGGGTGGCTTCGGTCATGGTGGTAAGGGTTCCGGGGGCTGGTGGATGGAGGAAAGAGTGCACGTGCAGAGCAACGGGCCGACTTCCTATTCCTTGTAGTAAACGATCTGATGGCTGGTGGCCAGCATGGTGCCAGCCTCATTCCACAGCTGCACGGTCTGGTCAAAGAATCCGTTGCGGAACTCCTGCCCGCGCGCCTGGCCGAGCAGGAAGCCCGTGCCCGTGGCCTGCAGTTGCTCTGCCGTGGCGTGAAAGTACACGGTGATGGACACCGTGCCCGCAGGCACCTGGCGCGCACGGCGCAGCCACACGCGGGGGAAGAACACATCGGCCAATGCGGACAGCGCGATAAAGTCGAGCGACCGGGGCGGCGCATCGCGCATCCACAACTGCGTAAGGCTGTGGTCGCCGCTGCCGTCCCAGGTGCGCGGGATGAAGCCGGCAATGGGGCGCATCTCATACCGGTTGAGCCACTCGACTGCGCCCGGGGGCGCCACGATGGCCTTGTGCTCTGCGGGCGGAGGCACCTCGGGCATGGGCACATCGCCCACACTCCAGGTCTCACGGCGCACCGCCGTGACGGCCGTGGCGGTGGTGGTGACCACCTGCGCGCCGTCAGCACCGGCCTGCAGGATCGACAGCGTCCAGTGCTGGGTAGAGCGGTTGGTGCGCACGGGCGTTGCCTGCACGGTGAACGCACCGGCTGTCAGTGCGCCCGCGTAGTTGACGGTGAGCGACAACGGGTCGCCGAGCCGGTCAGGGTGCTGCAGGATGGCCCGTAGCAGCGTGGCGGCGGTGATGCCACCAAACGGGCCCACCATGTTCCAGTAGCCGGGGTGGGTCTGCCCTTCGTACTGGCCTGCGGTAGCCGATGGCGAAGACGCCAGTTGCAGCGCTTCGTCCAGGGGGTGATGGCGTGAGGATGAAGTCGTCATGATGCTGCGAGTGTGCCGCCAAATGAGCGATCAGGCCGTCGTCCCGGTGACTTCAGGGGACACACCGCCCAGGCCCACCAGCACAGCCGCCGCACGCGGCCACAGGCTCTGGCGAAACTGGTCGCGAAAGAACCCGAAGTGCCCGATGCGCCGCACCTGCAGGTCGGCCGGCGTGATGCTCTCGACGCGGCGCTCGGTGTTGGCGTACAGATTCACCAGGTTGTGTGTGCCGCGCAAGGTCATCAGCTCATCGTCGGCCATCGACAGCGCCACCACAGGGAAACGCACCGCGCCATAACTCTGCGCCACCGCAGGCCCCTCGGCGCCCACGCTGTAGGCCGGGTCCAGACACCAGCGCCGCCACTGCAGGATCACCCCCGCAGGCAGATCGCCCACCTTCTTGAGCGTGCGCCCCGGAAAGTACCCGCACAGCCGCGTGGCCAGCGGCACCAGCACCAACCAGAAATACGGAACGATGCGCTTGAGCTGCGGCGCGTTGTCACGCCAGTAGCCACTGCCTGCGGCCACGCTGAGCAGGCCCGCCACCTGTTCGGGCTTCTTGAGCAGCCCTGGCAATTGCGCGCCCAGGCTGTGGCCCAGCAAGTACAGCGGCAGCGACGGCAGCGCGGCCTTGGCAGCAGAGATCACCGCCTCGTAGTCCTGTGCCCAGTCAAACAGATCCGCCTTCACATCACGCATGGCGCCCTGCAGCGAGTCGCCGTGGCCCCGGTAGTCGAAGGTGGTGACCCGAAACCCCTGCTGCGCCATCCACAGCGCAAAGGCCTCGTAATACGACTGCCGCACCCCCATCGCGCCGCCGATGACAACGCTGGCGCGTGGCGCGCCCTCGGGTTCGTAGACACGCAGTGCCAATGACACTGCCCCGTTCACCTGCAAGGTTTGCTTGTTCATGTCTGTCTCCTTGTGTCGAAACCGATCTGCGTCGGCTTGAAAAGAAAACTATCGCTGAGGGCAGAACCCTGGCTTCGACAAGCTCAGCCCGAGCGGTTTGAGTGGGAGCGATTCAAGCCTTACCCCGACCGTTCCCCTGCCTTAACACCCCACCCTCCAGGGCGTAGCGAGCGGGATCAGCTGCTAGGCGGACGGAGCACAGGAACCGGAACGTACTTCCTGTACGTGAGGATTCCGAGCACCGCCCAACGACGCAGATGGCCCGCGCAGTAGCCAGCTAACTCACAAAGCTTCGATGATGCCGGCGGCACCTTGGCCGGTACCTACGCACATCGTGACCATGCCGTACTTCAGCTTGTGCCGACGCAGCGCATGCACCACCGTCGCCGCACGGATGGCACCGGTAGCGCCCAGCGGGTGCCCCAACGCAATCGCGCCGCCCATGGGGTTCACGTTCGCAGGGTTCAGCCCCAGCGTATTGATGACGGCCAGCGACTGGGCCGCAAACGCTTCGTTCAGCTCATACCAGCCGATGTCATCGCTCTTGAGACCCGCATAACGCAGGGCTGCAGGAATCGCCTCGATAGGGCCAATGCCCATGATCTCGGGCGGCACGCCCCGGGCGGCGTAGCTCACAAAACGCGCGAGGGGCGTCAGGCCAAACTGCTTCACCGCCTTTTCGCTGGCCACGATGAGGGCACCGGCACCGTCGCTGGTCTGCGAGCTGTTACCCGCCGTGACGCTGCCGCGCGCCGCAAACACGGGCTTGAGCTTGGCCAGGCCTTCCAGGGACGTGTCGGGGCGAGGGCCTTCGTCCAGACTCACGGTGCGGCGCTTTTCCACCACTTCGCCGGTAGCGAGGTTGGGCGACCGTTCCACGATTTCGAAGGGCGTGATTTCGTCGCTGAACTCACCGGCCTTTTGTGCCTTGATGGCGCGCAGGTGGGATTCGAGGGCGAACGCGTCTTGCGCTTCGCGGCTCACCTTCCACTGCTGGGCCACCTTTTCGGCGGTCAGGCCCATGCCATAGGCGATGCCCACGTTTTCGTCCTTGGCAAAAATCTCGGCGTTGAACGAGGGCTTGTTGCCGCCCATGGGCACCAGGCTCATGGACTCGGCGCCGCCGGCGATCAGCACGTCAGCCTCGCCCACGCGGATGCGGTCGGCGGCCATCTGCAGCGCGGTGATGCCCGATGCGCAGAAGCGGTTCACCGTCACGCCGCCCACGGGGTGGTCGAACGCCAGGCCCACGGCGATGCGGGCCATGTTCATGCCCTGCTCGCCTTCAGGGAAAGAGCAGCCAATGATGGCGTCTTCAATCGCCTTGGGGTCCAGCGTGGGCACCTGCAGCATGGCGCTCTTGATGGCAGCGACCAGCAGGTCGTCGGGGCGGGTGTTCTTGAAATAACCGCGGCCCGAGCGCCCAATGGGCGTGCGCGTGGCGGCGACGATGTAGGCGTCCTGGACTTGTTTTTGAGCCATGGTGAAACTCCTTCAATTCTTGGGGGGGCGGCTGGACGGAACCCAGGCCCACGTAAATACACATTCGACCGGCTCCACACCGGCTTCGTCGGTCACGGTGACTGTCACCTGCACCTCGCCTTTGTCACTGGCCCGCATGGCGGCGCGCTGCTCGGCGGTGAGTGTGGCCACGGCCTTGAGGCCGCCCGTGGCGCGCTTCTTGAACGCCATGCTCAGCTCCTTGGCCAGCGGCAGGCAGTCGTCGCGCACGTTCATGCCCACGGCCATGCCGGTGGCCGTTTCGGCCAGCAGGTTCATGGCCGAGGCGTGCACACCACCAATGTGGTTTTGCACACGGTGCTCGTTGGCAAGATGCACTTCGACCCGCTCAGGCGTGAGCGACACGAACTTCACCCCGGCCGTACCGGTGAAGGGCACAGCCCGGCGCAGGATGATGTTCTGCACGAACCCGCGCATGAAGGCGGGGGCCTCGTCCAGGCGCATCAGCGAGCGCTGCAATTTGTTGGGGGCGTGTTCGCTCATGTCGGTCTACCGGTTATCCATCGACGTCCGGATCAGTTGCGAACCGGCTTGCCGGTGGACAACATGCCCAGGATGCGCTCATGCGTCTTGGACTGGGCGATCAGGTGGCAGAACACCTTGCGCTCCAGCGTGAGCAGGTATTCCTCGCTCACCATCGAGCCAGCATCCACATCGCCGCCACAGACCACCTCGGCGATCATGGCGCCGATCTTGAAGTCGTAGGCGCTGACGAAGCCGCCGTCGCGCATGTTCACCAGCTGGGCCTTGATGGTGGCCAGACCGCTGCGGCCCGCCACGGGGAACAGGCGCTTGTGCGGTGCACGCCATCCGCTCGCAGCCATGGACTTGGCTTCGTTGATGGCCACGAACAGCAGCTCGTCCTTGTGGGGCACGATGATGTCGCTGTCCAGCAGGAAGCCCAGCTTGCGCGATTCGATGGCGCTGGTACCCACCTTGGCCATGGCGGCGGCGGTGAAGCCTTCGGTCAGGAAGGGCAGGATGTCCTTGGATGTGGAAGCTGCCATGTTCTCGGCCGCACGGCGGGCGATGTAGGTCAGGCCACCGGCGCCGGGCACCAGGCCCACACCCACTTCGACCAGGCCGATGTAGCTTTCCATGTGGGCCACACGCTTGGCCGAATACACGGCCAGTTCGCAGCCACCGCCCAGCGCCATGCCATGGATGGCTGCAACGACAGGCACCTGCGCATAGCGGATGCGCATCATCAGGTTCTGCAGTTCCTGCTCGATGCTTTCCACCGCATCGGCACCGCCGACCATGAACGCGGGCATCGTGGCTTCCAGGTCCGCACCCACGCTGAAAGGCGCGTCGCCGGACCAGATCACCATGCCCTGGTACTCGGCCTCGGCCAGTTCCAGCGCTTCCATCAGCGCTTCCATCACTTCGGGGCTGATGGCGTGCATCTTGTTCTTGATGCTGGCGATGAGCACCTGGCCGTCCAGCGTCCAGGTGCGCAGGGCTTTCGATTCAGCAATGGTGGTGCCAGCGGTGCGCCAGTCGGGCAGGCTGGTTTCGCCCAGCAGGGCCTCGGGGAAGATCTGGCGCTCGTACACGGGCAGCTGGCGGCGGGGCACAAACTTGTTCTGCGATGCACTCCACGAGCCTTGCGCGGTGTGCACGCCACCGGCGTCGGCCACGGGGCCCTTGAAGACCCACTCGGGCAGCGGTGCCTTGCACAGCGCCTTGCCAGCGTCGATGTCCTCCTGGATCATCTTCGCGACTTCGAGCCAACCGGCTTCCTGCCACAGCTCGAAGGGGCCCTGCTTCATGCCAAAGCCCCAGCGCATGGCCTGGTCCACATCGCGGGCGTTGTCGGCGATGGTGCCCAAGTGCACGGCAGCGTAGTGGAAGCTGTTGCGCAGGATGGCCCAGAGGAACTGGCCGGGCGCGCCTTCGGCGTTGCGCAGCAGGCGCAGGCGTTCGGCGGCGGGCTTCTTGAGCATGCGGGCATACACCTCGTCGGCCTTCTGGCCGGCGGGCACGTACTCTTCGCTTTCCAGCTCGAAGCGCATCACATCGCGGCCGACCTTCTTGAAGAAGCCTGCCTTGGTCTTCTGGCCCAGGTTACCCAGCTCCAGCAGCTTTTTCAGCACGGCGGGCGTGCCAAAGCTTTCGTAGAACGGGTCCGTCTCAATGCTCAGGTTGTCCTGCAGCGTCTTGATGACGTGGGCCATGGTGTCCAGGCCCACCACGTCGGCGGTGCGGAAGGTACCGCTCGATGCACGGCCGAGCTTCTTGCCTGTGAGGTCGTCCACCACGTCGTAGGTCAGGCCGAAGTTCTCGACTTCCTTCATCGTGGCCAGCATGCCGGCGATGCCCACGCGGTTGGCGACGAAGTTGGGCGTGTCGTGCGCGCGCACCACGCCTTTGCCCAGGCCGCTGGTGACAAAGGCTTCGAGCTGGTCGAGCACTTCAGGCTGGGTGGTGGGGGTGTTGATCAGCTCCACCAGCGTCATGTAGCGCGGGGGGTTGAAGAAGTGGATGCCGCAGAAGCGTGGCTTGATGCTCTCAGGCAGCACTTCGGACAGCTTGGTGATCGACAGGCCCGAGGTGTTGGACGCCAGGATGGCGTGCTTGGCCACGTGGGGAGCAATCTTGGTGTACAGGTCGAGCTTCCAGTCCATGCGCTCGGCAATGGCCTCGATCACGAGGTCGCATTCCTTGAGCAGGTGCATGTGCTCTTCGTAGTTGGCCTGCTGGATCAGCGCCGCGTCGTCGGCCACGCCCAGGGGGGAGGGCTTGAGCTTCTTCAGGCCTTCGACAGCCTTGGTGACGATGCCGTTCTTGGGACCTTCCTTGGCGGGCAGGTCGAACAGCACCACGGGCACCTTCACGTTGACGAGGTGGGCGGCAATCTGCGCGCCCATCACGCCTGCGCCGAGCACGGCGACTTTCTTCACTTGGAATCGGGACATGGGTTGGGTTCCTGGTTGGGGCGTTGCGCAACACCGCAGGGGTCGCACAAGGCCACGGGAATGGGGTTTACTGGACGCGGATCCAGGTTTGCGTGCGGCCGAACGGGCCGATCGAGCCCCGCACTTCGAGCTTCTTTCCGCCCTCGACGGGGGTCATGCGCAGGGCGTAGTTGCGGCCGTTCTCGGGGTCGAGAATCTTGCCGCCTTCCCACACCTCCTTGCCGTCAGCCTTCTTGGCACCCCGGATGATCTCCAGGCCCAGGATGGGCTTGCCCTTGCGGTCATCCGAGCATTCGTCGCAGACCTCGTCGGGCTTGGCGTCTTTGGACAGGCGCTTTTCCAGCGCCCCGTTCAGCACGCCGCCGCCGATGTCGCGGATGCGGATTTCGGCCTTGGCTTCGCCGGTCTTGTCGTCGATGTTGCGCCACAAGCCTTCGGGCGTGAGCTGTGCCCAGGCAGGCACTGCAGACGCTACAAAAACAATAGCTGCTACCGCTTTATACATAGGCGCTCCGTGCCAAAAAAGCTTGAAATCCGCAGGTCTACCGATCAGGCCAGGGCCAGATCCGTGTCCATCAGCACCTTGCTGCCAGCACGGGCCGTGCGCATCAGCGTGACGGTTTCGGGGAACAGCTTGGCAAAGTAGAAGCGCGCCGTCTGCAGCTTGGCGCCGTAGAACGGGTCGGTGTTGCCCGCGGCGATCTCGCGCAGGGCGACCTGGGCCATGCGGGCGAACAGATAGCCGAACACCAGGTGGCCGGCCACGCGCAGGTAATCCACCGCAGCAGCGCCCACTTCGTCGGGGTTTTGCATGCCCTTGAAGCCGATCTCGGTGGTGAACTTGGTCATCTGGTCGCCCAGCATGGCCACCGGGTTGATGAACTCGGCCATCTTCTCGTTCACGCCTTCTTCTTCCACCAGCTTGCCGATCAGCTTGCCCAGCTTCTTGAGCGTGGCGCCGTTGTTGCCCAGGATCTTGCGGCCCAACAGGTCCAGCGACTGGATGGTGTTGGTGCCTTCGTAGATCATGTTGATGCGGTTGTCGCGCACGTACTGCTCCATGCCCCACTCCTTGATGAAGCCGTGGCCGCCGAAGACCTGCATGCAGGCGTTGGTGGAGATGTGGCCGTTGTCGGTGATGAAGGCCTTCACGATGGGGGTGAGCAGCGCCACCATCTCTTCGGATTCGGCACGCACCTTTTCATCGGGGTGGCTGTGCACCTTGTCCAGCAGCAGCGTGCAGAAGATCTGCAGCGCGCGGCCACCTTCGGCGTAGGCCTTGGCGGTGAGCAACATCTTGCGCACGTCGGGGTGCACGATGATGGGATCGGCGTCCTTGTCCTTGGCCTTCACGCCCGACAGGCTGCGCATCTGGATGCGGTCCTTGGCGTAGGCCAGCGCGTTCTGGTAAGCCACTTCTGTCAGGCCCAGCGACTGGTTGCCCACACCCAGGCGGGCGGCGTTCATCATCACGAACATGGCGGCCAAGCCCTTGTTGGGCTGGCCCACCATGGTGCCGATGGCGCCGTCGATGGCGATCTGCGCGGTGGCGTTGCCGTGGATGCCCATCTTGTGCTCCAGGCCCGTGCAGAAGATGGGGTTGCGCTCGCCCAGCGAACCGTCGGCCTTCACATTGAACTTGGGAACCACGAACAGGCTGATACCCTTGCTGCCCTTGGGCGCATCGGGCAAGCGGGCCAGCACCAGGTGCACGATGTTGGCGGTCATGTCGTGCTCGCCGGCGCTGATGAAGATCTTGTTGCCGGTGATCTTGTAGGTGCCGTCGGCCTGCGGCTCGGCCTTGGTGCGCAGCAGGCCCAGGTCGGTGCCGCAGTGGGGTTCGGTCAGGCACATGGTGCCGGTCCACTCACCGCTGGTCAGCTTGGGCAGGTACAGGGCCTTTTGCTCTTCGGTGCCGTGGGCGTGCAGGGCTTCGTACGCGCCGTGCGACAGGCCGGGGTACATGGTCCAGGCCTGGTTGGCCGAGTTCATCATTTCGTACAGGCACTGGTTCAGTACGAAGGGCAGGCCCTGGCCGCCGTAGGCGGGGTCGCACGACAGCGCAGCCCAGCCGCCTTCGACGTACTTGGCGTAGGCGTCCTTGAAGCCCGACGGGGGCTTGACTTCGTGCGTGGCCTTGTCGAGCACACAGCCTTCGGTGTCGCCGCTGATGTTCAGCGGAAAGGTCACCTCGGCGGCGAACTTGCCGGCTTCTTCGAGCACGGCGTTGATGGTGTCCACATCCACCTCGGCGTGGGGCGGCATGGCCTTGAATTCATCGCTGACCTTGAGCACTTCGTGCATTACGAATTGCATGTCGCGCAGGGGCGGCGTGTACATAGGCATGGGGTTTACTCCTTGGAGGTGGTGGTTTGGTTGGAAACTTTGCGGCGCTTGGCAGCAGCAGCGGGGGCGGCTTCTGCGGTGGCGCCAGGTTTTGTGGCGCTGTAGCGCGCCAGGATGTTGTGAAAGCCCTGCACCGCCCGGCCCATGGAGCCGGGGGTTTGCAGGAAGCGCGCTTCATAGTGCAGCGCGAGGATCAGGCCGTGGATCTCGAACAGCATCTGCTCGGCATTGGTGTCTGCGCGCAGCTCGTCCAAAACCTTGCACTGCTCGATGGCACGGCGCATGGCCGCGTGCCAGGTCAGCACCGAGCTGGCCAGCGCATCGCGCACGGGGCCGGTGCGGTCGTCAAATTCGACGGCGCCGCTGATGTAAATGCAGCCCGAGTCGATTTCGATGGAGGTGCGCTTCATCCAGTTGTCGAACAGGGCCGAAAGGCGCCCCACGCCACGCGGGGCGGACATGGCGGGGTAGAACACCTCCTGCTCGAAGCGGGTGTGGTACTCACGGATGACGGAAATCTGCAGTTCTTCGCGCGAGCCAAAATGGGCAAATACGCCCGACTTGCTCATGCCCGTGACATCGGCCAGCGCGCCAATGGACAGGCCTTCGAGCCCGATGTGCGTGGCCAGGCCCAGCGCCGCCTCGACAATGGCCGCCTTGGTTTGCTGGCCCTTTTGCAGAGCGCGGCCGGTGCTGCTGCGGGCACGCGGGCTGCGGCTGGCCTGGCTGGATTCGGAGGTGGCGGGCATGCTTGCAAATAAAACGAACGTTCGTTCTATTCTGCAGCAATTTCAGGGCATGACCAAAACCCCTGGAAAAAATAGGGAGGGGCACCCAAACGCGCGTTGCGGCGGTACCACCGCGCGGCAGGCCACCCTGCCCTGCCACTCCCGGCCTCAGCCCGCAGCGGCGGGCCAGGGCAAGAAGTGCTCTACAAGATCAGCGCCAGGCTGGCATCCAGGTGTTCCGACGGCAGGCGCTTGAAACCCGAGCGGGCATAGCGCTGCAACCGCCCCAGCGCAAACGCCGTGAGCACGCTGGCCGCCACCTGCGCATCCACCGTAGGCGTGGCCGATGCCGCCGTGGCAGGGCGCAGGCACTGGCGCAGCGTGGATTCGATGCGGTCAAAAAACTGGTTCATGCGCTGCTGCAGGCGCTCGTGCTCAAACACCAGGGCGTCGCCCACCATCACGCGCACCATGCCAGGGTTGCGCTCGCCAAACTGCAGCAACAGCGCCACGATGCGCGCAGCCTGCCGGGCTCCCACCTCGGCCGACTGCGCCGGGTCGGGCACCCCACCTCCGGCATCGCGGCCCGTGATCTGCGCCACCAGGGTGAACACGGTCTGTTCGATGAAGTCGATCAGACCCTCGAACATCTGCGCCTTGCTCGCGAAGTGGCGGTACAGCGCCGCCTCGCTCACGGACAGGCGCGCCGCCAGAGCGGCGGTGGTGATGCGCTCCGCACCCGGCTGCTCCAGCATGGCGGCCAGCGCCTGCAGGATCTGCACACGGCGCTCGCCCGGCTTGGGCCGCTTGCGTGCGGCGAGGGCATCCCCTGCGTCGTCGGTGGACGCGGGCTCGGGCTGGGGCGAGAGTTCGGACATGCGAGACAGGGGCTCCGGTAAGGCCTGGCGCCCAGCACCTGCCAGCAAGGCATGCGCAGGAGCGGCGAGGCAGGAAGAATCGTCACGGCTGGTGCAGTCATCGGCACTGGAAGGCTGGGCACCAGCACCAGGGGTGCGCTGTCGCCCCACCTGTTTGCACAAGTCAATCGTGTATGGAAATGATTCTCGCACAGCCCTCCGGGGCCCGGTGGCCCCGCCTTGCGAGGGTGGCTACAGGGGGAACACGACCGTCACCAGCAGCCCGCGCCCCTGCGGGCCAGCACCCAGCGTGAGCGCTGCACGGTGCACACGCGCGATCTCGTCCGCAATGGCCAGCCCCAGGCCCGTGCCCTCGCCGCCCGCACCCGGCACGCGGTAGAAGCGTTGCAGCACCCGGGTGCGTTCGGCCTCGGGAACGCCAGGACCGTCATCCTCCACCTCAACATAGGCACGCGGTGGGCCACTGCGGCCCTGGCGCAGTCCGCAGCGAATGGTGACGACGCCACCCGGTGGCGTGTATTTGATGGCGTTGTCCACCAGGTTGGACAGCAACTCGCGCAGCAGCCAGCCATGGCCGGTGACATGCACCAGTTGCACGTCCAGCCCCAGGTCCAGTCCCTTGCCGGTGGCCGCGTCCAGAAAGTTCTCCAGCAGGGATTCGCACAGGTCCTTCAGGTCCACCCGCTGTGGCGGCTGGGCATCAAGGCTGCGCGCATCGGCACGGGACAGCGCCAGCAGCTGGTGCGCCAACTGCGAGGTGCGGCGCGTGGCGTTGCGCAGCTTCTCGATCTGGTCAACTCCTAAAACGATAGCACCCTGCGCCCTATCCTCGCGCGCAAACGGCATTTTTCGATCAAAATCTGGGAACGAAACCTGCGGTGGAGCTGCCGCCTTGGCCATCATGGCCCAGGCTTCGACCTGCGCTTGCAACCCCGCCAGCGGCGTGCGCAGCTGGTGAGCAGCGTCGGCCACAAACCGGCGCTGCCCTTCGGCCTGGGCATTGACCAGGGCAAACAGGCGATTGAGCGAATGCACCAGCGGGCGCACCTCGTCGGGCGAGGCGGCTTCGTCGATAGGACTCAGGTCGCGCGGTGAGCGGCGCTCCACCGCCTCGGCCAGCCCCACCAGGGGCTTGAAGGCCTGCCGCACCGCCCAATGGATCGCAAAACCGGCCGCCAGCAGCAGCACCAGATTGGGCAACAACACCCTGAGCAGCAGCTGCTGGGCCCATTTCTGGCGCGGGTCGGAGCCATCGGCCAGCGCCACCACCAGCTCGCCCGCGCCCGTGCGGCCGCGCTGCACGGCCACCCGGTAGGTCACGCCGCCAAACTCCACGCTGTGGAACTCGGGGGCCTGCGTGGTGGGCACCGCCCCATGCACCCAATCGTCCCCCAGCAACAGCCGCCCCGAGGTGTCGCGCACGCTGTAGGCAGAAAACCCCACGTTCTGGCGCAAGAACTCCTCGATCGGCGGAGCCAGCAGCAGCAAGGGCGAAGCGTTGTCTCGAAACGGCGGCGCCAGTACTGAATCGGCCAGCGCGGGCAGCAGGCGCACCAGGCGCTGGTCGTGCTGGACGGCCGCCTCGTCGGCCGAACGGTAGTCCAGCCAGACCCCCACCAGTGCCAGCGCACACAAGGGCAGCACCAGCATCAGCAGCAGCCGGGTCCGCAGGTCGGACGTCATGGCGCGCAAACCGGGCCGCTTGGGGGAAGGGTTCCGAAGCAGCATGGCGGGCGGTGGAGAAGAGGAAACTGGGGCCGTTGCCCCGTCAGGGATTCTGAAGTTCCAGCCGGTAGCCGAACCCCCGGATCGACCGCAACGCCACGCCATGGGGCTCCAGCTTGCCGCGCAGGCGGGAGACATAGACCTCGACCGCGTTGGGAGTGATCTCCTTGTCCCAGCCCGTCAAGGCCTGCAAAAGCTTGTCTTTGCTGGCGGGTTTGGGGGCGTTGATGAGCAGGTACTCCAGCACCGTCCACTCGCGCGGACCCAGCTCGATCACTTGCTCACTCCCGTCGCTGCGGATGCTTGCACGGCGACCGGCGGTGTCCAGCTCCAGCGGGCCAAAGCTCAGCACCGCCGTGGTGGCGGCCTGCGAGCGGCGCAGCAGGGCCCGCAGGCGGGCCAGCAGCTCGGGCAACTCAAAGGGCTTGACCATGTAGTCGTCCGCGCCCAGGTCCAGCCCCTGAACCCGATCATGCAAGGCGTCGCGCGCTGTGAGGATGAGCACCGGCATGGCGGGGCTGGCCATGTCCGGGCGCCGAAGGCGGCGCGTCAGCTCCAGGCCATCCATGGCCGGTAGGCCAATGTCGATGATGGCCGCATCGAAGGACTCGGTGCGCAGCACCTCTTCGGCACGCTCACCGCTGCCGACCCAGTCAACGGCATAACCCGCATCGGTCAGCCCCAGCTTGATGCCGCTGGCCACCATCACATCGTCTTCGACCAAGAGCAAGCGCATGGCAGGCCGCAGAAGTATCAAAAAGAAGTGCCGGAGATCAGTGCGACCGGATCATCGTGCCGTAGGCCTGCTCGGTCAGGATCTCCAGCAGCATGGCATGCGGCACCCGGCCATCGATGATGTGCACGGCATTGACACCGGCCTTGGCGGCATCCAGCGCCCCGGCGATCTTGGGCAGCATGCCGCCGGAGATCGTGCCATCGGCAAACAGTTCGTCAATGCGGCGAGCCGTCAGGTCGGTCAGCAGGTTGCCCGCCTTGTCCAGCACGCCCGGGGTGTTGGTGAGCAGCACCAGCTTCTCGGCCTTGAGCACCTCGGCCAGCTTGCTGGCCACCACATCGGCGTTGATGTTGTAGCTCTCGTTGTTCTCGCCAAAACCGATGGGGCTGATGACGGGGATGAAAGCGTCGTCCTGCAGCGCCTTCACCACGCTCGGGTCGATGGAGACGATATCGCCCACCTGGCCCACGTCGTGCTCGATGGCGGGGTTCTTGTTGTCCACCATCTTGAGCTTCTGCGCACGGATCATGCCGCCGTCGCGCCCCGTCAGACCCACGGCCTTGCCGCCGGCCTGGTTGATCAGGCCCACGATGTCCTGCTGCACCTCGCCGGCCAGCACCCACTCGACCACTTCCATGGTCTCAGCATCGGTCACGCGCATGCCCTGGATGAACTCGCCCTTCTTGCCCAGGCGGTTCAGGGCCGTTTCGATCTGCGGGCCACCGCCATGCACCACCACGGGGTTCATGCCTACCAGCTTGAGCAGCACCACGTCTTCGGCAAAGTCCGCCTGCAGGGCGGGGTCGGTCATGGCATTGCCGCCGTACTTGATGACCATGGTCTTGCCATGGAACTTGCGGATGTAAGGCAGCGCCTGGGCCAGGATTTCAGCCTTGTCGCGGGGGGCAATCGAAAGAAGGTCGGTCATGGGGGCGTGCCATCCGGAAGAAGAAAAATTGAGGCTCAAATTGTGCCCCAAGAATCTGAGGGGGCTTACGGAGCCGGCCTGATGCCATACAGGGTCCCCGGTCCACTTCTCCCCAGCAACACAAAGTGTGAAGAGTATTGCGCCTCATCGAAAGGAAACTTGCCGGAATGGATCAAGACCAAGCGCACGCCTAAATCCTGCATGATCTTCTGAGTCTCTAGTGGCGGACGCATCCGACACGCGGGGCTGCAGTCCGCGATACGCGGAAAAGCAGCCCGCCCAAACCAGTCGCCAATAAGTTGCCCTCTGTAGTAAAAAAAAGCGTTCTCATAGCCCATGTTGAGCACGCGCTCCCCATACTGTGGAGCGATCTCTTCAGCCCTGTGCAGCAGCGCGATTTCAACAAATCCCTCGCGTTGCGTCGAAAGAGGGCCGCGCCCATACCACTGCATCCACGACGAGTAAGCGAGATAGACAGCACAGGCAAGTGCAAGCATCCAAAAAAAGCGCATCACCATGTAAGTCGGTGCACGCCCCACAGTTGATGAAGTAGCCAACAGCACCAAGCTCCTCACCAGCGCCATGCACAACAGTGCCGCAAGCGGCAAGACGGGAACAAGATATCTGTCTACCTGGCTAATCCAAAACCAGAACAAAACATTGGTCCACACGACAAAACCAATAACAAACCAAAATCGTCGATTGTCCCTTGTCAGCAGGAATGGCAAACCGAAAGCGGCGTAGAGATAAGGTACATGCGCATGCCAGATACCAGGCAAAAAGTTCACCCATTGCTTGGCTAGACCGTGCGTAGCTTGCTCTGCCACCTGCAGCGCAAGATCCTGCTCAGTCCATAAGTAGTACCCAAATATCGAGGCCCCGGCGGGATGAATGGGATCACCGGTCGCCCAATAGCTACGGACATACCAAAACACCGCCACCATCCCGCAGGGCACACCGAACGCCAACACGCTCCCCGCAGCCCGCTTCCCCGGCCCCCATATCAAGGACACTAGCAACACGGCGGACACCAAGGCCCCTGCCACCACCAGCCCATGAAATTTGATGCCGCCTGCGAAACCAGCACACAGTCCAGCCAGCGTCAACCAAGCACCATGCTCCTGCGCGCTTGACCGTGCCCAAATGGCGACGCCCAAAACAGCCGCCATGCAGAACAACGCCAACCCCGCATCCACATAGGCAAACCCCAGAGAATGCCCCAAGGCGGGCGTACGGATGTACAAAGCCCAAGCGAATATCCCCCATGCGGCGTGACCGAAAATCCACCGAGAGGCCCCCATCAACCCCAGCAGAGTCACCGCCGCGGGCCATGTCGCTAGCCACTGCGCCAGCCACACGTCCACCAGCAGTCCCCCGGCGAACAACAGGTGCATAAAAGCGGGAAAATATGGGAACCGCAGCCACTCATTGGCCACCAGCGACTGATGCTCAACAATCGAGCGGGCCAACGGTAAATGGTAGGACGTATCGTCCCATGCCCCCGGAAAGCGCCACGAAACCGCCACCGACAGCAGCACTGCACACGCCAAAGCGCACCACTCAGGGAGGGTTACCAACGCATGGTCGTTC
Organism: Acidovorax sp. Q11; assembly: GCF_054950075.1. Lineage (NCBI taxonomy): Bacteria > Pseudomonadati > Pseudomonadota > Betaproteobacteria > Burkholderiales > Comamonadaceae > Acidovorax > Acidovorax sp. Q11. The sequence continues at coordinate 16,671 of NZ_JBUDZG010000018.1, forward strand.
ACCCGCACTGTTTTGATCGCAGACCCGCGATACCGCAAAACAGCAGCAAAGCCAAAGGTCACCCCCACCATCATGGCAATCCCTGGCCAATGGAACAAACCACAGACCGCCAACAGTAACAAGAGCAACATGGCGCCGCCCATGCCCAGCACTTGCTGGAAAAACAACGCCAACAAACCCATCGGTATCTGGCCGCAGTCTTGAGTCAAACAGCGAGTGTCGTTCCGAGCCCCCGTCCAGAGCACTTGCCACAAACTCCAGCCAAGTGTTTGAAAGACGCCGATCCAAACCAGCGCCGCAAAGCCGGACCAGACAGGCGAGACCCCAAACAGCATCAACCCTGAATCCACCCGGGCACCTTGAAGCGCACGATGGCCAAATAAGCCACAACGTAAGAAACCACAAACAAGGCCGTAAATACGACAAGAAGCACGGTGTTCTGCCATGCCAGCACCGCCGGCACCACCGTCAACATGGTGAAAGCCCACAGATAGGGCGAAGTGCGATTGTTACGACTCAGCATGCGCCGGGATATATCGTCATCAAAAACACCACGCACAATGCGCCGATAAATTAGCTGGTGAAAATGCAATGCATCCGCCACGCCAGGGGAAACCCCGCGCACCAGTTTTCTATAGATAGAAAAAACCGTCTCCCACACAGGGTAGATAAGCAGAAGAACAGGAAACCAGGGCGAAACGGCCGGATTGCGCTGCACCAGGGAAATACTGGCGATCGCAATCACCACGCCCCATACGTACGCCCCACCATCACCGGCAAAAAGCAAGCCGCGCGGATAGTTCCACACTAGGAAGCCCATCGTGGCGCCCGCTGTGGCCGCAACCAGCACCGCCAAACTGCGGTCCCCCACCTGTAATGCCACATGAACCAACGCCAGGCAAACCGCCAGCGCTACAGCGCCCGCAAGGCCGTTGTAGCCATCGATGATGTTGAAGGCATGAGGCAGCCCCGTCACAGCCAACAACGCGATACCACAACCAAACCAAGGCGCTGACGCCATCCAGCCATCCAGCCAAGACAAATCCAACCGGGGTACGCTCAGGCCCAAAAGCGTCAACGCCAAAACCCCCGTCAATCCGGTGAGTGCCAGGCGCCAGCGCACAGTCAGACGCTGCGTCGCGTCCTCTGCCATACCGCCCAATACCGCAGGCATCAAAGCCGCCATCCAAAGCCCCACCCAAGGCCCCAAGCGCAGAGAAGCAGGATCCCCAAAAAACATGGACTGTGCCACCCCCATGCCCCAGCCGATCGCTACTCCCGCCAATAGAGCCAATCCGCCAAGACGGGGAACATGCCCAGCGTGAAACCGTTGGGGCATGTGATGGCCATAGGTGCGCGTGTGGGCATGCCCCCAGCGGACAACGGCACCAGCTACGAGCGCCGAAATCAAAAAGGCTACGAGAGAAATCAAAATCATGGCACGCCGATCCTATCGGCCTGCGCCAGCCGATATGTAAGGGTTCTTCAACACGGCGCGGCGTCAACCTGCCAAGCAAAGCCCTCTATTGTGGCAGGAACCGAGCGTCAAAGCCCCCGTAGCTGAAGCCCAAAAAAGCGCCGTCATAATCCTTGCATGACCCAAAGCAATGAGGAACTGCACTTTTATCTTCGGCAAATTCGGCCGGACGAGCAAACTTCGCTATCGGTTTTGGCCTCTTTGGTCCCCATGGACGGCAAAGTGCTGGATCTTGGCTGTGGAAGTGGCGCGCTGGGCCAGTACCTTAGCACTGAGCGCGGCTGTACCTGTGACGGAGTAACACTCAGCCGCGCAGAAGCCGAGCATGCACACCCCCACTACCGCAAGGTCGAGGTGGCAGATCTGGACACAGTCAACCTGCCTCAGCTTTTCACGGGCCAGCAATATGACGCCATTGTTTGCGCCGACGTTCTAGAGCACCTGCGCAACCCCGAGCGAATCCTTCAAGCATGCCGCGCACTGCTCTCGCCAAAGGGGCGGCTCCTGATTTCAGTGCCCAATGCCGCCTATGCTGGCCTGACATTGGATCTGATGCATGGCGAGTTCCGCTACCGCGCCGAAGGCTTGTTGGACAAAACCCACCTAAGGTTCTTCACGCGGCGCTCCCTGCATCGCTTTTTGCAAGAGAACGGCTGGTCGATCGATACCCTCCAGGCGATTCGGCGCGAGCTATGGGATTCAGAATTTGAACGAACGCCAGACAGCCTGCCCCCCGCAGTCGCCCGCTATTTGCTCTCGCTGCCCGACGCATTGAGCTACCAATTCATTGGCGTTGTGCGCCCTGCTGCCAGCGCCGAGACTGCACAGCGCCCAAGCGACGAGCAAGCCCCACACGACGAGCATGCGACATTCACAGCACAAATGTACTGGGGCGAAAACGGCCAGTACGACGAAGCGCGCAAACTTGTTGTCAGCGGTCATATCGGCATGCCGCGCCAAACGCTGCGTTTTGAACTACCGCCCCATGCAAGCGGCAACCCGAGCCTGCGGCTTGACCCTGCCGACCGCCCCGGCTTCCTGCACCTGCATAGCCTGCATCTACGGCAGGCTGATGGAACGGTTTGCTGGCAGTGGAGGGCGGACGAACCTCGAGCCCTACCGCTGAATGACCAACCCCACCACCAGATCTGCTGGGCCCCACCTCTTGCCACAGCACCTGGCACCTCGCTGCTTCTACTCACAGGCAATGACCCCTGGTTTGCCCCCCCCATTCCAACCCAAGTATTGGCGCAGTGCCTGCAAACGCCTGGCTGCGCGCTTGAGATGGAAATCGGCTGGCCCATGTCAGCCGACTATCTAGCGCTCGCCCATCGCACCCACGAATTGCAAACGCAGTCAGCGCACGCGGAGCATGCGTTGGCCCGATTGCAGCAAGCGCACCGGCAAGCCTCAGCGGAACTGGCCCAGCTTGCACATTTGGTTCCACTGTCACACGAACACGCTCAGTTGCAGCAGTTGCACCATCAGCTCAATCTTCAGATGGAGCAAGCGCAAGCGCACGTGCGCGGATTGGAAAACTCTCGCGTTTTTCGCCTCACCCGGCCCATCGCGCGACTCAAGCACAAAGCAGCCCGCCTGCTCAAGGGCAACACTGAGCCAGCCGTCCCCCCCCTCCACCCACCAGAGGCCACCACAGACCCCAGCCCGAGCATTCCGGCTCCTGCGCCAGAAACGCCCTCCCCGAGCGCCCCAGCTGCGGCATCCTCGACAACCCCTGTCGTCACCCCACCAGCTGCGATCGTAGACATCATCATCCCGGTATACCGAGGAGTGACTGACACCCAGCGCTGCCTCGAGTCGGTGCTGCACAGCACGTTCAAAACCCCTGCGCGCATCATCGTCATCAACGACGCCAGCCCAGACACCGAACTGACCCAATGGCTGCACGACCAAGCCCAGCGCGAACCTCGCATCACGCTGCTGGAAAACGCCACAAACCTGGGTTTCGTGCAAACCGTCAACCGTGGCATGGCTTTGGCGCTTGACCACGATGTTCTGCTACTCAACAGCGACACGGAAGTCGCTGGCAACTGGCTGGACCGTCTGCGCGAAGCCGCCTACCGCCAGCCGGACATCGGCACAGCCACCCCTCTGTCCAACAACGCGACCATCTGCAGCTACCCGCGTTTCTGCGAAAACAACGCACTACCGCCAGGCCACGATACCGCGTCGATGGATGCATTGTGCGCAGCCACCCACGCCAGCCTTGGCGTAGACATTCCGACAGCCGTTGGCTTTTGCATGTACATCCGCCGCGACTGCCTAGACCAGACAGGGCTTTTTGATGCGCAGCGCTTCGGTGCCGGCTATGGGGAAGAAAACGATTTCTGCATCCGCGCCACAGGCCACGGATGGCGCCACGTACTGGCCATGGCCACCTACGTGCGCCACGTGGGTGGCGTTAGTTTTGGCACATCCAAAAGCCCCCGAGAAGCCGCTGCACAGGCCATCCTGCACCAACTGCACCCCACCTACGAGACCACCATCCAGGCCCACGTGGCCGCAGACCCGGCACGCCTATACCGCGAAGCGCTCGATGTTGCACGGCTGAAAAGCAGCACCCTGCCACGCATTCTGGCCGTGCTCCATGGCATTGGCGGTGGCACCCGCCGGCATGTGCACGAGCTGTCCACGCACTTCGAAGGCCGCGCCATATGCCTCACGCTAACCCCCTTGGCCGACCACCGCATTCGGCTCGAATGGGACGATGCGAAGGAGTCCTTTGCACGCGACTATCACGGCCTGCAACAGGCAGATGAATTGGTCGATTTGCTACGCCAAGTTGGCATTGGCCAGATCCACTACCACCACCTCCTGGGCGTCAATCCCGACCTGATGCGGCTACCGGAGCAACTCGGCGTAGCCTATGACTTCACTGCACACGACTACTACAACGCATGCCCACAAATTGCCCTCGTAGACCCTGCGCAGTCGTATTGCGGCGAACAAGGCATTGAGCAGTGCATCAATTGCCTGCAAGGCCGCCCCGCACCCACTGGCGAAACCATCCAGGACTGGCGCCTGCGCCACAGAATTTTTCTGAACAATGCCCGCACCGTGTTAGCCCCCAGCCGCGATGCAGCACAACGCTTGGCAGGTTACTTTCCCACGGCCAATGTCCGCCACGCGCCACACCTTGACATTACCCCGCGCACACCCCTACCCAGCCCAGCGCCACGCAGCCTGCATCCATCCAGCAATTTGCGCGTCTTTGTGGTTGGTGCCATCAACCAGATCAAGGGCGCCAACACCCTGGAAGCCGCCGCACAAGAGGCAGCACGCATTCAAGCACCCATTGAGTTCCATCTACTGGGGTACGCCCACCGCCCCCTGCAACTGCAGCCCCATTCCAGCCTGAGTGTGCACGGCGCCTACGACGACGCCGACCTGCCTCACCTGCTAAGACGCCTGCAGCCTGACCTGATCTGGTTCCCCGCCCGCTGGCCCGAGACCTACAGCTACACACTAAGCGCCTGCCTCCAGTCAGGCGCACCCGTCATCGCAACCAACCTGGGCGCCTTCCCAGAGCGGCTCGCTGGTCGCGCCTGGAGCTGGATCCAACCCTGGGACACCGCGCCCGGGGATTGGCTGTCGTTCATGCTTGAGCTACGGCAGCGGCACTATGTGCAAGGCGTTCCACCCACGCCCGCCCCGGGCATGCACATTCAGACCGCCGACGATCATCTGCCCGCCTGGTCATATGACACGGACTACCTCACCAACCCGCTGTCGGCACCCGCCCAACCCTAGTTCGCGCCCGGCTTTGGAAACCAGAGCCCGCGCCTACGCTTTCCTACTTTCGACAGATACCGTGACCCAACCATTCCAAGACCTCCGTCGCAAACTGCGCCTGCTGGCACACAGCCTGCGCCACTTGTTCAAAGACAGAGCCAATTTTCGGCACAACATGCGCAAGCTGCTGGCCGCGTGGCGCGCCCACGGCATGCGGGGCCTGAAAGGTGCGCTGCTGGCATCACTGAGCGAAGGCCCCCCTGCAACCGGCTGGCAACAACACCGCGAAAACTTCGCCGCCGCAGCCCGCCCCAGCATTGAGAGCGCCATCGCCGCCATGCAGACACCTGCACGCATCGGCATTCTCGTGCCCACGTACAACACACCCGAGCCCATGCTGCACGACATGCTGCGCTCGGTGCAGGCCCAGTGGTACCCCCACTGGGAGCTGTGCATTGCCGACGACGCATCCACGGCCCCGCATGTGCGCCGCGTTCTGCAGGACTATGCGCGCAAGGACAGCCGGATCAAGCTCCACCTGAGTGACACCAATCGCGGCGTTTCACATGCCACCAACCTGGCGTTGGCAATGAGCACCACCCCGTTTGTCGTGCTTCTGGACCACGACGACCTGCTGGAGCCACAGGCATTGTTCCGCATAGCCGAATCGGTGCATCAGGACGACCCCGATATGACCTATTCGGACGAAGTGCTCGTTTCGCCCGATGGTGCAACCGTGCTGCAATACGTTTTGCGCCCCGCCTTTTCGCCGGAGTACTTGCGCGAGCATCCTTACATCGTGCATCTGGTGGGCTTTCGCACCCAACTCCTGCGCGAACTGGGGGGGCTGGACGAATCCCTTTCCATCTCGCAAGACTACGACCTCATCCTGCGGGCATCGGAACGCGCCCGCACCATCGTTCACATTCCGGAAATCCTGTACCAATGGCGCACACACACCGCGTCTGCAGGCCACAGCAAGGCCGCCGAGGTCATGAAAATCTCTGCCGGGGTACTGCAACGCCACCTGGACCGCACCGGGCAGGCGGGCACGATAGAGCCCGGCATGTCATTCAACTTCTTCTCGCCACGCTACCCCCTGCAGCCTGACCACCGGGTGGCCGTCATCATCCCCACCAAGAACCATGGCGAACTGGTGAAGCAATGCCTGGAAAGCCTGCACGCCACCATCGGCCAGTCGGTGGCCTACGACATCGTCCTGATTGACCACGAATCCGACGACCCGGCTTCAGTCGCCTACTTCGCGACGCTGGCGCCGCAAGCCACCGTGTTGCGCTATACCGGTCCGTTCAACTTTTCTTCCATCAACAATTGGGCGGTACAGCAACTCAAGACCCCCTACACCCATTACCTGTTCTGCAACAACGATATAGAGGCCATTGAGCCAGGCTGGCTGGAGCGCATGCTGGCCTTGGCACAACAGCCCGGCGTGGGCATGGTGGGCGCACAGCTCCTTTACCCCGACCGTACCACCATCCAGCACGCTGGCGTTTGTGTGGGTGCATTTGGCATTGCCGAGCACTACGGCAAATTCCTGCGCCTGCCGCCCGACCGCGTAGACATCGCCCACCAAGGTCGGCTCATCACCACGCACGAGGTGGCGGCCGTCACAGCCGCCTGCCTGCTCATGCGCAGCGAAGCCTTTGAAGCCATCGATGGCTACGACGAAACCCTTGCCGTGGGCTTTGGGGACGTGGACCTGTGTTTGCGCACCCTGGAAAGCGGCTGGCGCATACTGTATTGCCCACAGGCCACCCTACTGCACCACGAATCCCTTACGCGCGGCAAAACCGAAGGCTACGACCCCCACCCTGAGGATTCCGCCGCCTTCCTGGCCCGTTGGCGCCACTGGCTGGCCGCCGGAGACCCCTATTTTCACCCCGCCTTTGAAATCAGGCACACCTGCTGGCTACCACGCGCCCCCCTGCCGACCTCTGCGCAACTGCGGCGCCGCATTTACCAGTCCCAAGGCCAGCCAGCCAACCACCAACAAGCGCTGAGGCACACCACAAGCCCCAGCGTGTGACAAAACCCACACTTTATAGACCACCAGCAAGCACAGCACACACAAACACTTGCTCGCCCCAACAGGCTAGATACACTAGCCCCCAACCCGCGCTACAGCGGCAGTCCAAACAAGGAGCAACCGCCCTTGCAGGAACGCAGCAAGGCCGTGAAATGTTGTTTTTTTAAAACATTGTTTCATGTACAAGGGCACGGGCGCTACCCTATAAAAAGGGTGTGCTACCATCCACTAGCGTAATCAATCTTGGTAGTTGCGCTTTCAACTTTTAACTGGAGTTCATACATGAGAAAGAACGTTCTCGCCCTGAGCATTGCTGCCCTGATTGGTGGCGCTGCATCCGCAGGTGTGGTCATCCCTACCGCTGTTGGCGCTGGCGATGCTGTTGCTAATCCTGCTGGCGGCGTTTATCCGCTCGCCACCGCTCTGAACCCCACCGTTACCGGCGTGGGTCACATCCTGACCGTGCCTTACTTCACCACGCAAGGCACCAACAAGACGCTGTTGAACCTCGTCAACACCGACAACGTGAACGGCAAGGCTGTCAAGCTGCGCTACCGCGGCGCTCAGAACTCTGACGACGTGTTTGACATCACCATCTACCTGTCGCCTGGCGACGTGTGGACGGCTGAAGTGGCTGCTGCCGAAGACGGCTCGGGCATCTCCCGCCTGGTGACCAGCGACACGTCCTGCACCCTGCCCTACAAGCAAGACATCAAGGATCTGGGCGGCAAGTTCAAGACCGACCGCGTGCGTGACGCCGACAAGGCCCAAACCCGCGAAGGTTATATTGAAATCCTGAATACGGCTGACGTGCCTCCCACGCTGGTGAACGCTGCTACCGGCGCAGTGGGCGCTACGGCCAACCCGCTGTTCGCTGCCGTCAAGCACGCCACCTCCGGCGCCACCTCTGGCACGCCTACCTGCGCAACCGCTGTGCTGGACTTGCAAGAAAACGACTTGGTCGCTTTCGACGCAGTTAACCCCAACAGCTTCAACCTCCGCGGCTACAACTATCCTACTGGCGGCCTGTTCGCCAACTGGACCGTTGTGAACGTGGCAGGCTTTGCTTCGTTCTCTGGCACCGCTACGGCCGTGCGCGCTGAGAACGGCGCTGGTGCCAATGGCGTCGGCAACATCGTCTGGTTCCCACAAACCAGCGCTGCACAAGCCAACGGTGCGAACGCAACCAACGTTGCAACCCTGTCGGCAGATCCTCTGCTGCTGGGTGGTGCTGTTCTGTCGGCCAAGTACGACTATCCAGATCTGTCCACGCCTTACACCGGCGCTGTGACTCCATCCGCACAGGCCACGAACCTGACGGCTGCCCTGGCTACGGCTGCGGTGTCTAACGAGTTCATCACCGGCAACGGCTTCTCGACCGACTGGATTCTGTCGCAACCTACCCGCCGCTACCACGTGGCTGTGAACTATACTGCCGCTGCCGCAAGCCGTCTGGTGTTCCGTGACCTGGTCGCGGGCACTACCAGCCTCACCGTGGGTACGGACCACTACGCTCCCGTCAACACGAAGCTGAACACTGCCAACGACATCGCTGGCACGCCCGCTGCGACCGTGGGTTGCGTGGTGCCTGGCAGCCTGCGCGGCTACAACCGTGAAGAGCTGACCAAGACCACGTTCGTGATCTCGCCAGCATCGGCCCTGACGCTGTGCGGTGAAGTGAGCGTGCTGTCGTTCAACAACACCGGCGACTCCGTGGTGGGCGGCGTGCTGACGCGCTCCAACCTGAGCACGGGCACCGGCATGGCTGAAGGCTGGATGCGTGTGAACACCCCTGGTGCTGTTGCTGCCGGCCTGCCAATCATCGGCTACTCGGCATCCAAGGTGACCGGCGCCAACCTGGGCGGCGCCTGGACGCACCGTACGGTTCGCTAATCTTCGGGTTAGTTAACTTTGTATAAAAGGCGGGGAACTTTCCCCGCCTTTTTTATTTCAGTGCTACAGCTTTACTCTTGTTCCTTGTTTTCACGATGATGAAGTTTTCCACTGCCCAAATCCTGCGTTCTGCTTTGTTGTGCGCCAGTACCCTGAGCGCGGCCATTGCTGGCCATGCCACTGAAGCCAACCCCGTGTTGCTCCAAGGGGCCGGTGTGGTCATCACACAAGAGCAGGTGCAAGCCGATCTACGCGCCCTGGTGCCCAACCTCCGCGCACAATTGTTGGCAGACCCAGAGCAGATGAAGCAGTGGCTGGACACCGTCTACCTGCGCAAGGCCCTGGCTGCCGACGCAGAGCGCCAGAAAGTGGGCGAACAGCCCGAAGTGAAGCGGCAAATACAACAGTACCGCGAGACCATCCTGGCCAACGCCCGACTCCTCAATCTCGAAGAAGCCGCAGTCAGCCGCGCCGAGTTGCTGGAGGCCCAGGCCCGTACCGAATACCGAGGTGACAAGGAGCGCTTTAACAGCCCCGCGCAAACCTTGGCCAGCCATATCCTCGTCAAGGGCAGCGACGACGCTGCCAAGACCAAGGCACAAGAACTTTTGGCCGAACTCAAAGCAGGCGCGCGGTTTGAAGAACTGGCCCGCAAACATTCGGGCGACCCGGGCAGCGCCCTGCGCGGAGGGAGCCTGGATTGGTTTCCGGCAGGCCGCATGGTGCCGGAGTTCGACGAGGCCCTCAAGCCCCTGCAGCAGCCGGGTGACCTGAGCCCGGTGATCAAGACCCAATTCGGCTACCACATCATTCGCCTGGATGGCCGCCGCCCCGCAATGGCCAAGTCGTACGAGGAAGTGCGTGATGAGCTCGTGGCCTCTATCGCCGCCAAACAACGCGGCAAGGTGCGCGAGGCAGAACTGGAGCGCCTGCGGAGCCTGGCGCAGGGCAACCCCACAGCGCTAGACGCATTCGTTGCCCGCGAAAAGCAAGCAGAAGCCGCGCTGCCCAAGGCCGCCGCTCCAGCCGCGGCCCCTACGCCTACAACGACCAAGTGAAGCGCTTACGCGGGCTGGCAATGATGCGCCAGCCCACGCACAGCCAGCCAGGTTTTTGTTTGTCCTCGCATTCCGCATGCCCATCCTGATCCAGCAAGCTGCCGCCCTGTGGCGTGCGCGCGCTTTGTGCTGGGTATTGACGCAGCGCGAAATTGCAGCCCGCTATGCGGGCACTGCGCTGGGTGCGGTCTGGGCCTATGCGCAGCCACTGCTCACGGTGGCGGCCTACTACCTGGTGTTTGACGTTGTGTTCGCCATTCGCATGGGTGCTGGCGCCGCCAACCATGCCGCTGGCACCTACCTCATTGCAGGCATGTTGCCGTGGATGGCATTTGCCGACGCACTCTCACGCGGCATGGCCAGCCTGTTGGAATCTGGCCCTGTGCTGCAAAAAAATGCGTTGCCACCGATGCTGTTCCCTGCCAGGGCCGTAGCGGCCAGCAGCGTGGTTTTTGGCCCGCTGCTGCTGCTGCTGCTGCTGGCATATGCCCCTTTGCACCGCTTTGGGCCTGCCACGCTCGCCTTCCCGGTGCTGATGCTCTTGCAGGTTCTGCTGTGTGTGTTGTGGGGGGCCACGCTGGCCATCTTGGCGGCTGCACTGCGCGACACCATGCAATTTGTGGGATTCGCGCTTTCTCTGGGGGTTTTCTTGTCCCCTGTGTTGTTTCCGGCCAGCCAGTTCCCCGAGGGCTGGGCATGGGTGCTGTGGCTCAACCCCATGACAGCCTGGGTCAGCGGATATCAGTCGATCTTGCTCCTGGGCGCTTGGCCCGCGATGTCGGTCTGGGTTGGCATTGCAGCCTGGTTGGCGCTGGGGGCGTTGCTGCTGAATTTGCTGCTGCGCCGCAGCCTGGATCAATTAACGGATTGGCTGTAGATGCTGCTGCCTTCGGCTTTGCACAATGATTTCGCGGCCGCCCGCTCGACGACGCTGAAAGTCAACGATTTGGGCAAGGAGTACCGGGTATTCCAATCCCCTCAGCAAAGGCTGTGGGCCTTGCTGAGCAACCGCCGCAATTTCACAAGCCATTGGGCTTTGCGCGGTGTTTCGCTGGAACTCAAGCGGGGGGAGTGCCTGGGGCTGATCGGTGACAACGGCGCGGGAAAGAGTTCCTTGCTCAAGCTGTTGGCAGGAACGATGCAGCCTTCTGAAGGCCACATCCAGCGCAAGGGCCGGGTCACGGCGATTCTGGAATTGGGCGCAGGATTTCACCCTGATTTCACAGGGCGCGAGAACTTGTACTTTGGCGGGAGTTTGATTGGCATCACGACGCAGCAAATGCATCGACTGGAGCCGGAGATCATTGCCTTTTCCGAACTGCAGGAAGCCATCGATCGCCCGATCAAGACTTACTCTTCTGGCATGGTGGTGCGCCTTGCTTTTGCCTTGGTGACTGCCATCGAGCCCAGCTTGCTCATCATTGATGAGGCCCTGGCGGTGGGCGACCAGCATTTCCAGAAAAAATGTGTTGAGCGCATTGAGGCGTTCCGCAACAACGGCTGCACCATTCTCTTTTGCTCGCACAGTCTTTACCACGTACAGCGCCTGTGCGACACCGCACTGTGGCTGCACGAAGGCAATCCTCGCGCGCTGGGACCAGCGCCAGAGGTGATTGCCTCGTACGAAGCGCATGTGCGGGCCCGGCAACAAACGCCAACCCAGGTTCCACAAAGCCCTGCAGAGGCTCCCGACGCGGCGGCAGCAGAGTTGACGCCCCCGCAAAACAAGGCGCGGCCAGCCCATGCGCACATTGAGGCGGTGGACTTGCCAGATGTGGTGGAGCAGCCAGACGCCCCGTGCGGCCGACTGGCTTCACCGCACCTGCGCATCACGGTGCGAGCCCATGCGCCTGCGGGCGAGTGCCCCAACATCGGGGTGATGCTGGAACAGGCGGGCGGCGGTGTTGGCATCACCACGGCGGGCACCCACGTGGATGGCGCCAGCGCCATTCAGGACGAGAGTGGCGCCTGGGTAGCCACCGTTACTTTTACCGACCTGCCGTTGCACACGGGCCAGTACAGCGTGAGCGTGTACCTGTTTGATGCCATGGGGCTAGTTGTGTATGACGAGTGGAAGGATTGCACCCGATTTCAGCATGTGTTTGCCAAGTCAACGCCTGGCCTGGTGCACCTGCCGCACGTGTGGAGCTGACGCCGGTGCGCTCGACCTTCCATCAACGGCTGCGCACCGAACTGCGCGATTTGATCGAACTCGTGCTAGTCCCCGGGCTGGCCGCCATACTTCCCTGGCGCTGGTGTTTCTGGCTTTTCAAACGTCTGGCGCGCGTTCAGTGGCTTTACCGGGGTGCTTGCCTGCAGGCCCTGGCCCAAGCCCAAAGGCTGGGGCAGGTTTCACCGGGTGGCGAACCCCACTGGCTAGCAACGCGCCGCTTGGTCACACTGGTAGACCACGCCGACCACTACCTGGCCTTGACCCGATCCAACACCTTCATGCAGCGCCACATGGACGTGCAGGGGCAATGGCCCGACCCTGCCCGGGCGGGCGTGTGCGTCACGTTCCACTGGGGAGCGGGGATGTGGGCTTTGCGGCATGTCGGGGCCCAGGGCCTGCAGGCCCATGCCTTGGTGGCCGCGATGGAAGGAACCCCGTTCGCAGGGAGGTCTGTGCTACGGCGCTATGCCATCGCTCGCACCCGCAGCGTTGGCCAGGCACTGGGCCGCGCACCGCTGGTGGTGTCGGGCAGCCTGCGCCCCGTGGTGCAGGCACTCAGGCGCCATGAGCAGGTGTTTGCTGCAGTGGATGTGCCTGCCGACCAGGTGGACTCCAGCGCGTTGGTAACCCTGTGCGGCATGCCCGTGCGCGTGCCCAAGGGTCTGCTGCGGCTGGCGGTGGACATGCAAGCGCCTGTGACGGTGTACGTGACCGGCTTCGACACACATACGGGCAAACGGTTGCTGAAAATCGCTCAGCTCGCACTGCCTGCGCCAGGAAGCGATGCACAGGAACTCGCACAAATGGTCTTTCAGCATCTGGATGACTCACTGGCACAGAACAACGCGTTCTGGCATTTCTGGGGCGAGGCGCCGCGTTTCTTCCACGCGCAGTGAGCCGTTTTTCCAGATCCGCGAGCGCAGTCTTGTCACCCCTCTACGCGGCGTGCAATAGCCGATACATCGCATTCGAGCGGGCCGGCAACTGAAGACAACGCGGCACCCGACTGCCCCGGCTGAAGTCGCCACTCCAGGTCGTAGAAGATAGACCCCAAGTATTTGTGCTGGCGGGATTTCACCGCCGGGTGCGAAGCCTCACCGCCTGCGAGTTGCAGACGCCAATCGAAGGCCTGCATCACGGGGTGCTCCTTCAAGCAGCGCAGTCCGACACGCAAAAGCACGGCGTCGTCGTGGGGAGGAACGGCTACTACCAGCCCCTCTTCAAGGCGTGCAGGCGCATAGGTCATGTAGTTGACGCGACGGTCGGTTCGCATCGCGATCACGGTTCGACCGCCAACGCCAATGCGTACTGGATCCACCGCGTAGATTGCACTGCCACCTACCCTTTGCAGCGGCTGCAGGTTCGCAGTGAATTCGAAATCTGCACGGTCATCATCGTGTGCAAAAAAGTAACCCTGGGCCGCCTTCGTATTGCGCTCCTCGCAAGCGACTTCGAAAGCCCGAAGATTCATCTCTTGCAACACCATGGTACGCATCCCTGCCACTTGCCCGCTGCAGAGGCCATGGGAAACAAGGGCATCACGGGCTTCGTGGAGGTATCTGTAGGTGTAGGCGGGTACCTTGTATTCCGCCAGCGCCCACGCGCGGGGGAAGAATGCCCGGGACAGACTCAGGTCGTAGTTCCCTTTGTTGGCAAATTGCACGTACAGCACCAGGTGCCCCGCTAGGGCAAGCACCGCCACACCCGCTCCCACACCCAGAAACATGCGCGGCGACAGTTTCGACCGCTCGCTCCAGCGCCCCCAACCTATTGCCGCCAGTACAACCAGCCAAGGATAGATGACGTACAAATGCCAAAAGGAGCCCTGGGCCAACACCGCCATGGCGGCAACAAACCAGAGGACGGTGGATAGGAGAACCCAAAGAAATGTGCGGCTGGCAATCGCTGCGCCGCACCCCAAAATAACCCCCACCAGCATTGCGAGCAGGTGAGCGCCCGTCAGCTGGGCCAAACCGGTTATGGTCGGCTGTATGCCTCTGACGATGCCGTAAGGCATCAGCAATGCGTCTCTCCACTTGCCAATATCCAGCAGGCGGGTGAACAGTTCTCCGGAGCTTGTACGCCCCCCAGCCGCCCCCTGGGGCTGGAGAGATACCCATTGAGAAACTGCGTCAGAGTGGACGACCCACAAAGCTGTGAGGCCGATGATGCCCGCCACAGCGAGCAAGGTCACTTTGTCAGTCAGCACCTTGTGGTGCACGACCACGTATATCCCCAGTCCCAACAAAAGAGGTGCAGCGGAGGGATGCACTTGCAGGAGCACAAATACCACGCAAGGAAGCGCCAGCCATGCCGTGTTGTGCGATTCGATAGCCCGTATGAACAATGCAAGCCACACATTGCTCAATGTCATCGCCAAGGCAGGGTTCCAGGCGCTATGGGCATGGACCGAGGCAAAAACCGGGAAGGCAAAAACAACGTATGCCAATCCGTAGCGCGGGCCAAAACTTCGGGATATCTCTCGCCAAAGGAAGCCAACGGAAAGAATAAAAAGCAGCGCGAAGGCAATAAAAACAGCACCTTCGCTGTCATGAACCCACAGCGGCAGGGCGAGCAGGTAGTAGAAGGCCGGTGGCAAACGGACTTGCTCACCAAACATAGGCGGGCTATCCACAGGCCAGACGTGGCTGCGCACCAAATTACGGGCAACTTCCATGTCACGGATCTGGTCTGCTCCATGGAGCGTGACATCGTAGAAAAACAGAAGAATGCCCGCTAACAACACCATGATGACCAAAGCCATCACATCGAAGAGACGATCACGGTCAGCGGGGATAAGGGGTCGCAAATGCCTGGTCACCCGAGCTAGTCCAATCGAAAGTGTTATCAAAATGCCGATGCAAAACAGCGGATATCCTGCCCCTGGGGTTATGCGAGGAAAATGGGAACCCGCTTGACTCAAGGCTGAAACGCAACACGCGCCACAGCTATTGCGAGAATTTGCACCGCAGCATGGCTGGGGCTCTCGGCATCTCTATGAAAAAAATTCCCAACCCAGCGCACTAGAAGTTTTTGTGCCCGCTCGTCGGCTCTGCGTTTTTTCTGACCAGCAATATCGGCCACGGAGCCAACAGGGCCCAGCTGCGCGTGCTGCCAAGCCCCACGATACCTGTTTCGGGATAGTCATCGCGCGCCGGAAGCTGGCGCGTACCGAATACGCGATCCCACAACTGGGTGAAGACTCCAAAGTTGGTGTCGTAGTGCCTCTCTTCGATGGAGTGGTGCAACCGATGGTATGCAGGCGTAATCACCAAACGCTCCAACATTCCAAATCGGAAAGAGACATTCCAGTGCATGAGTATCCCATTGAGCACAATGAAGCCCAGAACCCACACCGGTGCGCCATGCGCGCCCCCCATCAAGACAACCAATGGCGCAGTCACTATGAAGTAGCGAAAGCCCTCTTCAAGCCAGTGATGGCGCCCCACACTGCTTGCAGAGACGTTCACATCTGAGTGGTGCACCATGTGGTATCGCCAAAGCCACGGAATACGGTGCTGCGCTCTGTGCAACCAGTAATACAGAAAATCGAAACAAGTGAGGTAAAGCAGCCACAGCGCGACCTGCTTGATCGGCGTATCAGCCCATTGCCGCAACCGCAGAACGTCGGGTGGAACCTGCGCATCAAGGGTTGGCAGCACATAGCCGAGCACGGTACCACCAACGGCTAAACCTAGCGGGATATAGACGCTATTAGCAATAACGGTAGGCCAATGCAGTCTTCTGCCAGGCCTCAACACTTCCACCGCCATTGCCCCAACCAACACGGGCCACCAGGGAACAAGGCCCGCCAGCACTGCGCGCAGATGGCCCCAAAGGTTTAAGAAGAAGTCCATCACACGCAAATATGCTGTTTCCGCCCGCTAGGCCTGCATTAAATGCTATTAAATATATAGCATTTAATGCTTTAATCACTTCAGTTGTACTTGTGAAACCACCACTGACCATCCTCGAGCACCCATGTTTCCCACATGGTAGATGGCAGAGGTTTGGTGCCAAAGCCGGGCGCTACCACTTGGACACCTACAGTGACCGATACCAAGCAGCGGTCGCTGTCAGGGCATTTCACTTGGTTAACCTTGGGCTCTACCCAAGATGCACTGCTGCCAAAGCTCTTGCTGTAAACGTCTGCATCGTTGAGCGCTCTGTAGGACGGTGCGAGGTAGGAATACGCTTTGGTGAACTCGCGTGCTTGCATCAGATTGACACGCGCTTGTGCACGCTTTTGAACCGTGGCTTCTGGCGTAGCCGGGGTGATAGCGGCGCAGCCCGCAAGGACTGCCACTGCAGTCAGTGCTCCAACAGATGCAAGGGATTTGATAAAATGACTTTTCATGGCTTTGATAAATAGAAGAACAAGTTACCGGGGAGACGGGGCTGCAGCAGGAATAGCAGGCGCCTGAGAGGCAGGGGTACCGTCTGCCCTCGGGGAAACACCCTCAATGGACAGCAGCCCTTTCATGCGATCACGCAGGTCTTCGCTGACCTCTCGCACGTCGATGTCACTGCGTACGACTTTGGGCGTGATGACTACCAATAGTTCCGTACGTGCACCTGCACGCGAATTGGTGCCAAACAGATTGCCCACCAGCGGCAGGTCCTGGAGCAAGGGCACTCCATTTTTGCCTCGTGTTTCGTTGTCTTTGATCAGTCCACCCAGCACAATCGCCTCCCCAGAGCGGACGGCGACTTTGCTGCTGATCTGACGTTGCATAAAAGTGGGTTGATTATTGGCACTCGTGCTAGTTGTATCAGACACGTCTGTCACGGTCTGATCAATCTGCATGGACACAAGATTGCCGGAATTCACCGAAGGGGTGACCGCCAGGCTGACGCCAGTGTCACGGTATTGCACGGTACTCGTCGTAGCATTTGAGCTGTTGAGCCAATCGGTGGTGCTGGAGAGCACAGGCACCTGGTTGCCTACAGTCATCATGGCCAAGTGATTGTCCAGCACCATTAGCGATGGGTTGGAAATCATCTTGATTGTGGTCTTCCGGGACAAGGCGTTGAGCGCCATGCGGATTTTGCCCGCAGAGTTGACTAACGAGTAGGTAAAGCCTTGCGCCATGGCGGTACCAAGGCTGCCGGTCCCCGACGTAACAGCACCCGATCCTGAGCTGATTTGCCCGGCCCCTTGGTAGTTGTTGCCAACACCACCATCGAAAGCCCATTGCAAGCCATAGTTGAGGTTGTCGTTCAGGGTGACTTCAATGATGGAGGCCTCAATGAGCACCTGTGTGGGCGGCGTATCCAACCGCTTCAAGGTTGTTTCTATTTTTTCAAACTCACCACGCGTACCCCAGATCAGAATGCTGTTGTTGAGGTCGTCGGACATAACGCGGATGTTGCCGATAGCCGCAGTAATCGGTTGAACCTGCTGGCCTGCACCAGCAGTACCCTGCTGAGCCCTGGCGCCAAAGGCCGAGGTGTTAGCACCCGCCCCCAGTCCATTGCCAAATGTGCTGCCCCCCAGCAACCCCGAACTGCGGGCACCTGCACTGTTCTGAAAAGCATTGTTGCCAGTCATCCCACCCGCAGCAAATGAGTAGCCAGATGTTGCGCCCGTCACGGGAGTCAGTCCAGGGGAGACTCCACTGTTAGCAGATGCCCCACCTACCGCCGCACCACCAAAAATGCCCTGCAAAACACCTGCCAAATGGCGTGCACTACCGTTTTGCACCCGGTAAATGTAGAGCTGGGGTTCGGCCCCACCGTCACTAGGCCGGTCGAAGCGTTCAATCCAGCGGCGCGCTTCGTCGAGATATGCAGCCTTGGGCGTAACAACCAAAATGCTATTGATGCGCTCAATGGGCAGCACGCGCAAAGCACCAAACAAGGGATTGTTCTCTCCAAGCCCGACCGCTGCGGAATTGTTAGCCGATGTCGCAGTGCCAGTTGTGGATCGGGTAGTGGGGGTTGCTGCGGCAGGCGTGCCCGGCCGCGCTGCCGCACTGCCAGCTGCAGATGTTCCGGCACTGCCGATGAGCCGCAATGCAGCCTCGACTTCGCTTACGGAAGCGTACTTGAGCGGAAACACACCGACAGACATGCCCTTGAGCAAATCCACATCAAAAGTGTTGACGATGTCCAACCAGCCTTCCGCCTGCGAACGGGTTCCAGCGAGAACCAGCAAATTGCGCAGGCTATCGACACGCACCAAGCTTTCCGGCGGCATCATGGGCCGCAGGATGGTAGCCATCTCAGCTGCACCGATGTATTGCAGGGGGACGATGATGGGACCCGTGCCAGGGGGCATGGCCACCGGCCCTGCCTGTCGGATACCAGAACTGATACTTCTAAGAGCCTCTGCTCTGCCTACGTGGTAGCTACCCCGCGTATCTCCGACCAGCGCAAGTCCATTGACGGCCAGAGCGCTCTCCAATAGAAAAACAGCTTTGTCGGGAGCCACTGGGGTACGCGTGGCTAGAGTGACCGTCCCGCCGATGGGCGGGTAAATTACATAGTCAACTTTAAGCAAGTCGCCAAGGATGGTGCGCACGACCTCCGCGATAGGTGCATCTTCAAAATTGAAGCTAATAGGTGCACCTCCCAAGGGAGACGCGGCCTTCATGGGAGCGATGACTCGATCATTGCCGCGCATGATGCGTGGCTCGCCATTTGTGCCCAGCATCTCCGCTTCTACTGATGGCTGTCCATCACGCGGAGGCTGCTCTGGGGACGTAGCGCTCTGAGCCAGCGACGCTTGGCACGCGGCGGCCAGCGCCAAAGGAAGAATGTGCTTGCTGAGGATCATAAACTCATGTGGTTCCGGGTCACGGGCCAAAACGGGGACGACGCCGAGCGGCGGCGGATGCAGGCGCAGATGCCGAGGCGGGTTCTGCTGCGGGTTGCTCCGTCGGCGTTGCGACGGGCGTAGCTTCAGGCACTTGCGCCTGAGGATCAATATTGACGAGTGCACGGTTACCGCCGGATGGCGGCATGTCAACTCCAGCAGAATATACCTTGGAACGGACCAATAGCATTTCCCGCGTCTGACCTCCGTTGGTGAATACCGCGCTTCGCTCTTTCACAGAGGTCAGCTGCCAACCGTTTATCGATTCACCCAAGCGGATCCTGCGCCCCTTTCCATCAATGCGTACGATCGCGCCGCCAGATTCGCTTCCGCCGGAAAAAACGCCCACTATCTGCGCGTTTGCCAGAAGGTCTGGAGGAGGCGCCGGAACGGGTGGAGGCGGTGGCGGCGGTGGACGGCGAGTGCTGGAAAAAATGGGACGCTCAAGCAGGGCCAGGAATACATCGGTACGCACCGGCTCCCGGCTGGGTAAACCCGGCAGCATTTGCATGTAGTCTGACTGTATGGGGTCTGGGCGTACCCAATGGGTATGACGCACTTGCCCCTGAGGGTCTACCCACATCGCAGTCAGCGCCAGCGCAAGCAAAACATTGGCAGCGATGAGCATGCCGATCACTGGATTTTTCATGACTGCAACCGTCGCAGGATGAGAAATCCGAACTGCACCGACAAGCGCTGAACCCCACGATCCGGCGTGTCCTGGCTCTGAATACTGATTTGGTCAATGATCACTGCTGGACGCTGTTCCGCCAGTCCTATCAGTGCGCCTTGTAGGGAAGTGATGTCGCCTTCGGCACGCACCGAAAGAGGAATTCGCTCCATTTCCGCCTCAGTTTTAGCCGGAAGCACTTGACTGCTAGAGATGCTCATGCCGGCGGCAGTGAGCAGGCTGCGTACTCGCTGCTGCACCTCATTGCCAGTCTGATTGGCATCCTGGCTACCGTCGTGAACATAAAGCGCCTCTAGTTCGCGCGCACGCAGTGCAGCGGCCGAGAGCGCATCGCCCCCGGCCTTCAGACCAGCCAGTCGCGCATATCGAGGCCCAATAAAATCGGCCAGCCGAGTTTGCACCCATTGGTGCTTTTGGTAAACGTACGTACCCGCAGCCAAGCAAACGGCCAGAAGACACGCTACGGTCACCAAGGGAATAACGATTTGTGAACGCAAGTACTGCTGCATGAATTTGCCAAAGTGAGCGGACATTCGTCACCGGGTGAAACGGCTCTTGCGAGGCGTCTCAGCACTGGTCGGAGCCGTGGTTGACGCCCCCACAGAATCATTCGACACGGACGAAACCGAGGGAGGGGTTACAGGCGGCGTAGCAAGCGGCGGCTGAGCAGGAAGGGCAACACTGGCTGGGTTGACGGCTACAGAGAACACTGCAGGGTCCAGCTGTATTTCAATACGGAAATTTTCCGCATTCGGCGCCAGCGCACGCGTTGCGGCCGTGGGAGCGCGCACCTCACGGAAGCCCGGCACCGAGCCAAGAGTTTGCATCAGCGTAGCAGCATTTCCTGTAAGCCCCTGAATGCTCACTTTCAAACCTTGGGTTTGCATGTTTTGGAGATAAGTATCGTCGGGCAGCACCTTCGTCAGTACCGTCATGAGTTGCAGCAAGTCGATACGCTCCGTCAGTACGCCGCGCACCACCTCCAGCCGCTCGACAGAATGCGTAAAGGCTTCACGTTGAACTGCAGCCTGCTTGGTCTCGTGCTGCATGCTTTCAAAAGCTGCAATCGCATCAAGGGATCGGGCTCGCAGTTGCAATGAGGGCGTAGTAGCCATCGCACCTAATATCACCATAGCAAAGAATACAAACGCAAAGGCAACACGACGTTGCCGAACGACCTCCTGCGCGCGGCTTTGCTCCCCCCAGCCACGGACAATAATGGGGTTACCATCAGTTGCAAAAACCCAGGCCTCGGCCCTTCTGCCAGATCGCAACCCTACATCGCTCTGCCGTTCGTCGAGGTATCGAGCGATTTGCCGCCGAGAGGCAAGAATGACTTCGACAAGGTTTTTGCCCGACGCTTTGTCCAAGAGCGCGCGCCCCCCCCACACCGTGTCATCCATCGCAAAAGGACTGGTCGCACGCACTTCGAGTTCCACTGCTTGGGCTATGGCAGCGTCCGGCAAACCCGGCATCCGCTGCAGCTTGCGGAGCACCAATTCTTCGGGAATTTCAACAGCCCCAAACTCGGCAGTCTCAGCGCCCTTACCGGCCCCAAGTAATCGCCCCTTCCACAACACCACACTGCCATCTGCACGCAACACACGTACCGGCAGAACAGGTGTCAACCATGCGAATAGGCGTGTTTTCGCCACTGCTCGCCACGAAGCACCGAATTGACGCACAAGATCACGTACGTCAAAGCCGAAAAGCTCAAAAGGGGAAGTCTGAGTGGACATAAGGCCTATATGCCCTTAGGAGATGATGCGAGCATCCAAGTTTCAGCGTTGAATATGCGCCACGGCAATCCCGCCCGCATATCCGGGCTGACATCTACATGAAGCTGAACTACGCCTTGAGAGCCATCAGCCATTGGGACCAATGCCTGAACGCGATAGCGGGAACTGATTCCAGAGTCGATAAATTCGCCACGCAAAACCGTGACGTCCATGCCCGCGCCACCACTCTGGCGACGGGCACTGACCATGGACTGGGCGCGCGCCACATTCCCTTCTGCTAGCATTGTCAGCACCTCCAGCGGTGCGGCCCGGGGGTTCACCTTGCCTGAGCCCTGCACATCGGCAGTCACAAGGGCGCGAAGTCTAGCATAGAGGTTGTAATCAACCCCAGGCACGCGCATCAGATCCGACGCGTCCTCAAACCCCTGAGCACGCCCCAAAGCATCGGGCTTTTGACGCTCCATCACAATGGATTGCGCCAACTTCGCGGCATCTTGAACATCCCGCCCGCCAGCAGTCGCAAGAAGCGCGGTCAACAATTCAGGCGCGGCCCGGTTGATATCTACAAAACCGTTCAACGCATTGAACTCGACAGAAATCACCCTCCCGCCATAAGACACTTGAAGGGTCCGCCACGGCTGGCGCGGCCCGGCTTGCGGAGAGGTCACTTCCTGCAAGGCAAGCATAATCGCAGCCTCGCCCGACACCTGCGCCTCGATCAAGCCACGTGCCGCTGACATGGTCCGTGTCTCGGCTCGAATAGCGTACACAATACCCGTAACGGCCACGCTGAGAGCCGCCACAATCCAGAGCACAGCCACCAGAGCGATGCCTTCCTGGACTGCGCCTCGCTTCCATTCGGCTTTTCCCATTAATCACGCCCCCCGAGAGTGAAGCGATTCGCGCCGATCTGGCTGGCTGGCAACTGACGAAGAGGTACGATCCATACGGGCCACTCACCTGACCGCGTATTCAGTTCGATACGCACGCGCGCGGGTATGCTGTCCTTGCGATGCCATGTGCCCACCCATTGCGGGGCAACCTGCCACGCATCTTCATAAGCCATGGCAAATGAAGTGACTGCTTGAGCCACCTCAAACGACTCTGCAGAGCCCCAATCGGGCTCCCCCCCGACACCGCTCCATGGTGCAAAACGAAGCACCAAGGCCGAGCCACTCAACCCGTTTTCCAGCGCGAGCCGAAAATAGCTACGCCCCCCTGCGCCAAATCGAGCCGGCATGACCCCGACCCAGGTAAGCTCCTGTGGTTTTGCAACAAACTGATAGGGAGAGGCGTCTGGAGCCAAGGCTTGCGGTGAGCGACGAGCGGAAATGCGACCAAGCGCTTTTTCAACAAACGCAGCCGTCACGCGCAGTTCGTCAGTGGCATTTAAACGCTGCTCCACACGATCCTGAGCCTGGGCCATGGAATTGATGACGGAAAGCATGCCCGCCATCACAAGGGACAGCAATGCCATACTGACCAACAACTCCAACAGCGTAAAACCGTGAGAAACACGGGGGCGATTTAGATGCAAAGGCCTCATCGCCCCCCCTCCACTGCAACAACGGGGCTGCGCTGGGGCCGCAAGGTCTGCAGTTCGATAAAGCGGATTCGCCCACCATCACCCCACCGTACGTAAATCACCACCGAGTGCAGTGGCGTGATACCTGGCTGGGCACCACCAACAGGCGATGTACGCACCTGCCATTCGAAACCAGCCGATTCACCCGACTCATTCCAGCCCGTCTCTGCAATCGCGTCTTTAGCCGCCAACAAAGATTGGCCAAGCATCAAGGCTTTTTGCTGCTCTTGCAGCATACCGGCATTTTGAACACTGGCTCCAAGCGCACGGTACAGCACCCCTATTGCCATCGCCATAATTGACAAGGCAACCAACAACTCCAGCAGAGACATGCCGCCTTGTCGCCCGCAGCATTGAGCACGGGTCATGGAGTCAATGTTTCCAACGCAACTCGACCAGATAACCAGTCAACGCGCAACCGAGCCCCCTCTCCAGACGGGCGCAGTATGTCTACGCTCCCCCCGGTAGCCCCACCACCGGGGAAGAAGCGGATGCCGGCACCTTCGCGACTGTTCGCCTCCTCACCCGCCATGGTGACCCGAATCTCCAGAGGCTCGGGTATGAGCCGCGCTTGCTGCCCGTCAACACGATAGCTGCGATGCTCAAGATCGACGACAAAAGAGGTCTCGACACGGGAAACAAGCGCCTGCTGCCGTGCCGCACGCATGTCCATCATGATGCTGCGCAAGGCATCGCGATAGTTGGCCGAATCACGCAACCGATCAAAAGCCATCGGCACCAAACCCACCAGCAACGCCGATATGGCAAGCACAACCAAAAGCTCTACCAGAGTGAAACCGCGAATACAACGCATACAGCAGGCTGAAAGCTGCCTACCTCACTGGGCATTGCGAACATCTGCGTTTTCGCCATCCCCCCCTGGCGCGCCATCAGCGCCCAACGAAAGAATCTCAATTTTCCCACCAGAACTCGCATAACGGTACGGATGGCTCCAAGGGTCAGAAGGGACTCCGCCTCTGAGGTAGGGTCCGTTCCAACCATTGGCACTACCAGGCTTCTTAACGAGCGCATCCAGCCCCTCTTCAGTGGTCGGATAGCGTCCCACATCGAGCTTGAACAACTCAAGGGACTTATCGATATCCGCAATTTGTATGGCGGCAGTTTTGGCCTTAGCCCCTCCGAATTGGCCCAGTACCCGCGGCCCAACCAAACCTGCCAGCAATGTAAGGATAGCTAGGACAACCAGCAATTCAATCAACGTAAAGCCGCGCACAGGACGGCGGGTACCAACATTCACCATGAGGATGGCTTCCTTGGGCAAACAGAAATTATACGGCGAGGTCATTAATTGAGAGGATTCCAAGCAGGATTGAGACGATGATGCCGGCGATGAGTACCCCGAGCACCAGAATCAGCACAGGCTCGACCAAAGTCAGCAGACGCTTGATCCCGATTTCCACCTCGCGGTTCAATATATTTGACAGCTCCAGCATCATGGGCCCTATGCGACCAGTTTCTTCCCCCACCCGGATGAGATTGATGGCCAGAGGTTCAAAGATCCCGGAAACTGCGGCAGCCTGCACCATCCGACCACCCTCCTTAACAATCGGAGCCATCTTGACCAACGCCTGCTGCAAAGGAGCATTGCTGACCGTGTCCGTCGAGATATGCAGTGCAGTGAGCATGGGCACGCCATTGCCCAGAAGGGTCCCGAGCGACCGCGAGAACAGTGTCAGCTGGTACTTTAACGCCAGCCGCCCCACAAGAGGAAGCCTGAGCAAACGCGACTGCCACCACTGCCGACCCGCAGGAGAATTCAGCCAACGCGACAACAACAACACACCAAGAACCGCCACCACCCCGATGAGCAGGCCGTAGTGTCGAAAGCTCTGGCCCATGATCATGACGATACGGGTGGGTAACGGCAGGGCATCGCCCATTTCGGAAAAAAGCTTCTCAAACTGTGGCACCACGAATCCGAGCATCACGATGAGAGATAGCACGGCCACGCCCAACAGTATGGCGGGATAGATCGTGGCAGAGATGACACTTTCGCGGAGGGCGCGCTGACGCTCCATGTGCTCGACAAGGCGGTCAAGCACGGAAGACATCTGACCGCTGACCTCACCCGAGCGCACCATGTTGATGTAAAAGTCACCAAATAAGGCGCGGTGAGCCGCCAGAGCACGGCTCAGGGGTGTTCCGCCCTTCACAGCATCCAGAATACCCTGCACCAACCCCATCACGCTAGGCTTGTGACTCATATCAATCAACACGCGCAAAGCGTTGTCTAGCGCCAAACCGGCTCGTAGCATGATGGCCAACTCAGATGTGAACGCCATGACATCCGCAGCATTGACAGGCCCTTTCTCTTGACGGCTCCTAGGCTGCGAAGAGATGCCGACAGCCTGCACCCCAAAAGCAGTGGCAGCGCCTGTGTCGGCCGCATTATCTAGCGCCAATGGCGTGAGCCCTTGTTCTCGCAACCGCTTAAGCGCCGCAGTACTATTGGATGCGGACAAACAACCTTGCTCAATGCTGCCCGCCGCCGTGGCGGCTCTCCAAACGAAATCAGGCATCGGTCTGGTCCTGCGTTACACGCGCTACTTCGTCGAGCGTGGTGACGCCTGCGGCAACCTTGCGCAGCCCATCCTCATACAGACTGAGCATGCCGCCCTGCGAGGCAAGTGAGTGCAGCACGTTCGCATCAGCGCCGTCGATGATGGCACGACGCATCGTCTCATCCAGCACGAACAGTTCGTGAATACCAATACGCCCTCGATAACCGCTCTGGCGGCACTCAACACAACCAACAGCACGATAGATCGGACGCCCAGGGTCAGCGAAGCGAGCGAGCCCCGTCTGCTCACGCACCTGCATGCCAGGTTCGTAAGGCTCTTTGCAATGGCTGCACAAAGAACGCACTAGCCGCTGAGCGAGTACACCGTTTACAGACGAGGTAATGAGGTAACTCTCGACGCCCATGTCTTGCATGCGAATCACGGCACCCGATGCCGTGTTGGTATGCAGCGTAGAGAGGACCAAGTGACCAGTAAGGGCAGATTGGACGGCTATCTGCGCGGTCTCGCCGTCACGCATTTCGCCAATCATGATGATGTCTGGATCCTGGCGCAGTATGGAGCGCAGGGCGTTGGCGAAAGTCAGATTGATTTGGGGATGGACCTGTATCTGATTGATGCCTTCGAGTTGATACTCGACCGGATCTTCTACAGTAATAATTTTATTGGCATCGGAATCGATTTTGGACAACGCAGCGTAAAGAGTGGTTGTCTTTCCCGAGCCTGTAGGACCGGTGACCAGCAAAATGCCATGGGGCCTGACCAGCAATTCATTGAATCGCGAAAGCGTGTCTTGCTCAAAGCCCATGGTCTCGAGGTTCAGACGCACGCTGGCACGATCAAGTACGCGCATGACCACGCTTTCACCGTACACCGTAGGTACAGTGGAGACGCGAAGATCCAGTTCTCGTCCTTTTACACGCGTCTTGATCCTACCGTCTTGCGGAAGACGACGCTCTGCGATGTCCAAATGCGCAAGTAACTTCACGCGAGAGCTGACAGCGGCTGAGAGCCGCGGCGGCACAAGCTCACCGTGATGAATCACTCCGTCAACACGGTAACGGACGTGGAGCCCATCATCAAATGGCTCCAGATGGATATCGGAGGCTCTGAGGTCAATCACACGACCCACGATACTGTTGACCAGCCGGATAACGGGCGCCTCACTCGCCAAATCCTTGAGGTGCTCGATGAAATCGATGCCATCAGATCCGTCCCCGAAAATATCACCGTCCTCGGAGACATCTTCAATGGACTCAGCAAGCACCTTCTCAATGTCGCTCTCCAACGCCAAGTAGGGCTGAATCCTGCATCCGGACGCCAACTGCATCGCTTTGAGCAAGAACGCGTCCTGAGGAACAGCCATAGCAACATGGAGATCCGAACCTTCTACGCGGAGAGGATAGATCGCATGCGCACGCAAAAACTCCGGCGACAACCCCTCCACCTCTGGCATGGAATCCGGCAACTCCTGTGCGGACACGAACGATATGCCCAGTTGCTTTGAGATAGCCTGCGCCACGTCGCCATCGGACACGAGCCCCAGGCGAACCAACACACGGCCCAGCATGCCCCCCATTTCACTCTGCGCGGACAACGCACGCTCAAGATCTCGGACTGTGAGCTTACCGCCTTGCACCAGCAACTCTCCCAGCCGCGTGCGCTCTTCATGCACCCCTCTTTGCGATGAGGTTTGCACATCCAATATCGATATGGTCATGAGATTCTCTGGAAACACGTTGCGCCGCCATTGTGCCGCTACCACAGAAATAGACGGCAAAAATTGTCCAACATTGGCCCCTTGTAGTACTTGCCATAGCCCGCGAGACGCCTCCAGACAGGCAATCTCCGCCAATGCAAGTAGTCACGGACCTGCAGATCGTTCAAGCCACGCTCATGTAGTCGCTCCTGCAGTGCCTGGGCTTGGGCCAGAGTCTCCAGCCCCAGCCATCGGATTCGAGCCATGGTTCGAGGACCATCGCGCACTACCCGCAGAAGTCTGTCACTGATCGCTCTACTTCTTGCCCCCACTTGGTTGCCTCCATGCTGGCGGTACAAAACAAGCGGATCAGTCAGAAAATGCCGTCGCCCCTGGCAACTCAGCAAAGCACACCACCAGTCATGCATCACAACCCGGGGGGGCAGAGGCAATGCTAGGTTCAATAGAGCCTGATTCACCATCGTGGCGCAGCCAGTGACGTGGTTGACACCAAGCAAAACGGGCAGCGCCATAGAAGAGACATTGATGCGCTGCTGCCGAATAAACGAGGCAGCAACAGTGCGAAGGCTCTCATCAACAACACGTAAATCGGAATGCACGAGACACGGAAACATGCTGTCATCGCGTTCAAGCTCTGTCATAGCTTGAACAAGACTCTCAACTTTATGAGGTAGCCAGACGTCATCCTGATCACAGAAAGCTATCCAGCGCGCGACCCCATCCTTCGCCGAAGCATCCATGAGTGCCTCGAAATTGCGTGCCACTCCTCGACCAGGATGAGGGTTGGACACCCATTGGACCCGACCCGCCGTCATTCGCCGAGCAAATGCCTGGACGACAGAGACAGTTGCGTCGCTCGATCCATCGTCACTCACCAGTATCCGTATATTGGGATAGGTTTGAGCGGCTAAAGACTCCAGTTGCGCTTCAACGTGCCGAGCGCCGTTGTAGGTAGCCAATAGAACATCAACCAAAGGCTCTCCGCCTCCCAACGTATGCTGCGCCTCAACTCTCATGATGACGGGCGCACTGCTCATACATGAGCGATTCGTAGGCATCAGTGATTTGCTCCCAGTCATAGAACGATTGCACGACTTGCCGAGCAAGCTCAGCGCGCTTCTGCCGCTCTTCGTGCGTGCGATGGAACCAGTCCTGCAAGCAAGCAGCCAGTTGCTGCGACGTACGAAAATAATCGGCGGCGTCCCGGGCTACCTCGCTATTGAACTGGTTGTCATGCGCGATGACCCAGTTTCCACAGGCCAATGCCTCCAGCAATGAGGGGTTGGTCCCCCCCACCGAGTGGCCGTGCAGGTAGCAGGCCGCATGCACGCGCAGGCTCTGGAGCTGGGCGACATCGTAGATGCCCCCCAAAAACCGCACCCGCTCGCTGGCCAGCGCCTTCAGTTGCTTCTGGTATGGCGTGGCGCCAGATACGTCCCCCACCACCACCAACGGCCAGTCGCCCCCATGCAGCAGATGCCCTTGGACGATCTCCAGAATATGGTTCTCCGGCTCCGGCCGGGCCACCACCAGCATGTAGCGGTGGGCTTGCAGGCCCCAGTTGGCAAGCACCGAGGGGTCGGCCGCTTCGGCCGGAACCAGCTCAGCGCCATAAGCAACAAAACTGGTCGGAGCACCCGACGGGTAGTTCTGGCGGAACCGTTGGGCGATGGCCTCGGCGTCTGCAATTAAGCGCGTGGCCACCTTGGTGGACATCCACTCCATACAGCGCAGGTAAGTGCGGGCGCCCCAACCCCACTTGCTGCGGGCCCATTCCAGCCCATCGACGTTGATCCAGACGGGCACCCCGAACACCCGGGGCCACCAGCAGGCCCATGCGGCACCGTAGCCCAGCATGTAGACCAGGTCGTATCCACGGCGCGCATCCCACAGGCAGGAACAGTCGTAGGCCAGCACCGATGCCGCCCCCCAGCGGGGCCGACGCCGCGAGCGGACCCGCACCCCCTGGTAGACGGTGTCGGCAACCGGCTGATCGCCGCATTCCGCATAGACCGTGACCTGGTGCCCACGCGATGCCAGGCGGGTTGCCAGCTGTTCGGCAAACGTCTCAAACCCGCCGTAGCTTGCGGGGATGCCCCGCGCGCCCAGAATGGCGATCCGAAGCGTGGCGGGAGCCCCATCGGCGCCGCATGCCTTGGTCGCCCGCACCGCAGTAGCGCTCAAAGGTCTGCCTCGGCCAGCCAGCGCCCGGCCTGGTCCTTCGCCGACAGCTGGATGGCCGCCTCCACAGAGGGCCAGGCAATGGCCAGCTGCGGGTCATCCCAGCGGATGCAGCGCTCGTGCTCGGGGCTGTAGTAATCCGTGGTCTTGTAGAGGAAGTCGGCCGACTCGGAGAGCACCAGAAATCCATGGGCCAAGCCTGGAGGCACCCAGAGCTGGCGGTGGTTGTCTTCCGTCAGCAGCGCCCCCACCCATTGGCCAAAAGTGGGCGAGCCCTTGCGGATGTCAACCGCCACATCGAACACCGCCCCACGCACCACGCGCACCAGTTTGCCCTGTGCCCGGGGCGGTAGCTGGTAATGCAGGCCGCGCAACACGCCCTGGCTGCTGCGGCTGTGGTTGTCCTGCACAAAGTCACACTGCACACCCGTGGCCGCCTGGAAGGCTTGCTGGTTGAAGCTCTCGTAGAAAAAACCTCGGCTGTCCCCGAACACCTTGGGTTCGATCAGCACGACATCGGGAATGGATTGCCGGATAGCTTGCATGGCGGATCAATAGACTTTGTCGTTCAGCAGGCGCTGCAGGTACTGGCCATAGCCGTTCTTGGACAGGGGTTGTGCCAGGCGGGCCAGCTGCTCGCTGTCGATCCAGCCGGACCGCCAGGAAATTTCCTCGGGGCAAGCGATCTTGAGCCCCTGGCGATGCTCCAGCGTGGCAATGAACTGGCCCGCTTCGAGCAGGCTTTCATGCGTGCCGGTGTCCAGCCAGGCATAGCCGCGCCCCATGATCTCGACATTCAGCTGCCCCTGCTCCAGGTACAGCCGGTTCAGATCGGTGATTTCCAGTTCTCCGCGTGGCGAAGGCTTGAGGTCCTTGGCCATCTGAACCACCTGGCCGTCGTAGAAATACAGGCCCGTGACCGCATAGCTACTCTTGGGCTGCTTGGGTTTTTCCTCCAGCGACAGCACCTTGCCCTGGTCATCAAACTCGGCCACACCATAGCGCTCAGGGTCTTGCACATGGTAGGCAAACACGCTGGCACCCTCTGTGCGCTGCCGGGCATTGCCCAGCAGCTCATGGAAGTCGTGGCCGTAGAAGATGTTGTCGCCCAGCACCAATGCGCTAGGGGCGCCATCCAGAAACGCCTCGCCGATCACGAACGCCTGCGCCAGGCCGTCCGGGCTGGGTTGCACCGCGTACTGCAGGTTCAGCCCCCACTGGCTACCATCGCCCAGCAGCTGCGCAAAACGTGGCGTGTCCTGCGGGGTGCTGATGATGAGGATGTCGCGGATGCCCGCCAGCATCAAGGTGCTCAGCGGGTAATAGATCATGGGCTTGTCGTACACCGGCAGCAGTTGCTTGCTGATGGCCAGGGTGGCAGGGTGCAGCCGGGTGCCGGAGCCTCCGGCCAAGATGATGCCTTTGCGTTGCGTCATGTGTGGGTGCCGTTCAGAGAATTTCAGCCAGCATGCGGGCCACACCGGCCTGCCAGTGCGGCATCTGCAGGCCAAAGGTAGTCTGCAGCTTGGCCGTGTTCAGGCGCGAGTTGTGCGGGCGGGCCGCCGGGGTCGGGAAAGCACTGGTGGGCACGGGCGCCACCTCGTTTGCTATAATTTTAATAGCTGAATTTTCAATACTGGCGCGCGACAGCACGTATTTTGCATAAAAATTCCAGGTCGTTTCACCGGCAGCGACGCAGTGGTACAGACCCGCGTGCTCGGGGTGCTGCTGCAGATAACGGATGGCGTGGGCCGTCACATCGGCCAGCAGATCGGCGCCGGTCGGGGCGCCCCACTGGTCATCGATCACCGTCAGGCGTTCGCGCTCCTGCGCCAGGCGCAGCATGGTCTTGGCAAAGTTGCCGCCGCGTGCGGCGTAGACCCAGCTGGTGCGCAGGATCAGGTGCTTGGCACCGGATTGGGCGATCAGCCGCTCGCCTTCGAGCTTGGTGCGGCCGTACACACTCAGCGGGGCGGGCGTGTCGGTCTCCACCCAGGGCCGGTTGCCACTGCCGTCGAACACGTAGTCGGTGCTGTAGTGCACCAGCCAGGCGCCCAGCTTGGCCGCCTCCTGAGCGATGGCGCCGGGGGTGGTGGCGTTCAGCGTGCGGGCGAAGTCGGCCTCGCTCTCGGCCTTGTCCACGGCGGTGTGGGCGGCGGCGTTGACGATCACATCGGGGCGAAGGGCGCGCACCGTCTCTGCCACTCCGGCAGGATTGGCAAAGTCACCACAGTGCTCCGTGCTGTCGTGGTCCAGCGCGGTCACGTTGCCCAGCACCGACAGGCTGCGCTGCAGCTCCCAACCGACCTGGCCGCCCTTGCCGAAGAGCAGGATGTTCATGCGCGAGCGTCCGCCACGGCTGCGGGCTGCTGCTCGTACTGGGTCTCCACCCAGTCGCGGTACGCGCCGGTCTGCACGTTGGCCACCCAGTCCGCATGGTCCAGGTACCACTGCACGGTCTTGCGGATGCCGGTGTCGAAGGTCTCGGCAGGCTTCCAGCCCAGCTCGCGTTCGATCTTGCGCGCGTCGATGGCGTAGCGGCGGTCGTGGCCGGGGCGGTCCTTCACGTAGGTGATCTGCGTGCGGTAGCTCTGGCCGTCGGCGCGGGGGCGCAGCTCGTCGAGCAGGCTGCAGACCATGTTCACGATCTCGATGTTGGGCTTCTCATTCCAGCCGCCCACGTTGTACGTTTCACCGGGGGCGCCGGCCTCCAGCACGCGGCGGATGGCACTGCAATGGTCCTTCACGTACAGCCAGTCGCGCACCTGCATGCCGTCGCCATACACCGGCAGGCTCTTGCCGGCCAGGGCGTTGACGATCATCAGCGGGATCAGCTTTTCGGGGAAGTGGTACGGCCCGTAGTTGTTGCTGCAGTTGGTGGTCAGCACCGGCAGGCCGTAGGTGTGGTGCCAGGCGCGCACCAGGTGGTCGCTGGCGGCCTTGCTGGCGCTGTAGGGGCTGTTGGGCTCAAAGCCGCGCGTCTCGGCGAAGGCCGGGTCGGTGGGTGCCAGCGATCCGTAGACCTCGTCGGTGGAGACGTGCAGGAAGCGGAAGGCGGCACGTTCGCCCTCGGGCAGTGCGCTCCAGTAGGCACGCACGGCTTCGAGCAGGCGGAACGAGCCGAAGATGTTGGTCTGGATGAAGTCCTCAGGCCCGTGGATGGAGCGGTCCACATGCGATTCGGCCGCAAAGTTGACCACGGCGCGGGGCTTGTGCTCGGCCAACAGGCGGGCCACCAGGGCGGTGTCGCCGATGTCGCCCTGCACGAAGATGTGGCGCGCGTCACCCTGCACGCTGTCCAGGTTGTGCAGGTTGCCCGCGTAGGTGAGCTTGTCGAGGTTGACCACGGGCTCGCTGGTGGCAGCGAGCCAGTCAAGAACGAAGTTGGCGCCAATGAAACCTGCGCCGCCGGTAACCAGAATCATAGGGAGGGCTGTGTGAAATGCCAGCTCGGCAGAACCTACGATTATCCCACCCTGCCCGGCCCCCCGGTAACAGAGTTCAACGCGGGGGTTTCTGCGCGGGCCGGATGGTCATCAAAAGTGAATACCACGCATCATCTGCTGCAGCGCCACCGCCTCGGCCGAGAGCTGCGGCTTGGCGTCCTTGCCACCACCCTTGGCGGCGTTGGAATCCGGGAACATGCGAAAGCTGGTATTCATGGTGATCTGCGCCACGCGCGGCACCAGCGCATGCAGCAGCTGCCCGGTGATGCCCAGGCGGGTGGCGATGCGCACCGGTTTGAAGATGCAGGCCTGGGCAATCATGTCCGCCGCCTCCTCGGGGCTCAGTGTGGGCACGTTGTTGTAGATCTTGGTGGGCGCAATCATGGGCGTGCGCACCAGCGGCATGTTGATGGTGGTGAAGGTGATGCCCTGGTCGGCAAACTCGCTCGATGCACAGCGCGTCCACGCGTCCAGCGCCGCCTTGCTGGCCACGTAGGCCGAAAAACGCGGCGCGTTGGTCAGCACGCCGATGGAGCTGATGTTGACCACATGGCCCTTGCGCTTTTCCACCATGCCGGGCAGAAAGCCCATGGTCACGCGCAGGCAGCCGAAATAGTTGAGCTGCATGGTGCGCTCGTAGTCGTGGAAGCGGTCGTAGCTCGATTCGATGGCGCGGCGGATGGAACGGCCCGCGTTGTTGATGAGGAAATCCACGCCGCCATGGTTGTCGATGAGCAGCTGCACAAAACGGTCGCAGTCGGCCATGTCGGCAATGTCGGCCGAATAGGCGATGAACTGGTAACCCTTGGCCTTGGCTTCGGCACAGGCTTCATCGAGCTTGTCCTGGTCGCGCCCGCAGATGATGGTGGTGGCGCCCGCTTCGGCAAACTTGTGTGCGGCGGCCAGGCCAATGCCGGATGAGCCGCCCGTGATCAGCACCACCTTGCCCGCCACCGTGCCCTTGAGGCTGCGGTCGATGAACAGCTCGGGGTCCAGGTTGCGCTCCCAGTAGTCCCACAGGCGCCAGGCGTAGTCCTTGAGGTTGGGGCAAGCCACGCCCGAGCCCTTGAGCACTGCCATGGTTTCGCGGCAGTCAAAGCGCGTGGGGTAGTTCACGAAGGTGAGCATGTCCTCGGGCAGGCCCAGGTCCTTCATGACAGCGTTGCGCACCCGGCGCACGGGGGCCATGGCCATCAGGCTTTTCTTGATGCCCTTGGGAATGAAACCCAGCAGCGCAGCGTTGATGAACAGGTTCATGCGCGGCGCATGGGCCGCGCGGCTGAAGATGTCGAGCACGTCGCCCACGCGGTAGCCCACCGGGTCCACCAGGTGAAAACATTTTTTGGCGATGGACGCCTGGTGGCTGATGACGTTGAGCGCATTGACCACAAAGTCCACTGGCACGATGTTCACGCGCCCGCCCTCCAGGCCCACGGTGGGCATCCAGGGCGGCAGCAGCTGGCGCAGGCGCTGGATGAGTTTGAAGAAGTAGTAGGGCCCGTCGATCTTGTCCATCTCGCCGGTGGTGCTGTCGCCCACCACCATAGCGGGGCGGTACACCGTCCAGGGCACCTTGCAGTCCTGGCGCACGATCTTCTCGCTCTCGTGCTTGGTCTGGAAGTACGGGTGGTCCAGGCCCTCGGCCTCCTCAAACATGTCCTCACGGAACACGCCTTCGTACAGGCCTGCGGCTGCGATGGAGGAAACATGGTGGAAGTGCCCCGCATCGATGGCCTTGGCCAGGTCCACGGTATTGCGCGTGCCCTCGATGTTCACGGCCACCTGGGTTTCCTCGTCCGCACCCAGATCGTACACAGCGGCCAGGTGGTAGAAGTGGTCGATCTGGCCCTTGAGCTTCTTGACGTCTTCCGCCGCCACGCCCAGCTTCTTGGCAGTGAGGTCGCCAAACACGGGAATCGCACGCGTGGGCCCTACGCCCCAAAAGCTGCGCAGGTCGGCGACCTTGTCAGCACTCTCCTTGCGAATCAGGAAGTGGACCACAGCGCCCTTGCGCTCCAGCAGCTTTTTTACAAGCCGCTTGCCAATGAACCCCGTTGCCCCCGTCACGAAATACTGCATGGAAAACTCCTATGAGATAGCTTCATTCTTGCGCAAGGCCTGCGCACCCCGATTCAGCAGAAACCCGCGCCGATACTAGGCGGCCAGCGAACGCCCCCGCTAGATGGCACGCTCTACATTTTTAGGAGCGCGCGCCTACACCTTGCGCACCGTGCGGCGTACAGTGCGGCCATGCGTCGAAGGCAAAATCGCCCCCGGCAACCCCAACCAACCGCACCACGGAGGCCTTATGGTCAAGAAACTGCAGAAACTCAGCGCTGACAAGAAAAAGAGCAACGCTCAACTGTCCAGCACCGTCAAGGACTCCGCACAGCAAATCTGGCTGGCAGGTCTGGGCGCCTTCTCCAAGGCACAGGAAGAAGGCGGCAAGGTGTTTGAAGCCCTGGTCAAGGAAGGCCTGACCATCCAGCGCAAGACCCAGGCCGTGGCCGAAGAGAAGATCACCGAAGCCACCAGCCGCGTGACCACGATGGCCAGCGACATCGGCTCCAAGGCCCAGGGCCAGTGGGACAAGCTCGAAAACATCTTCGAAGACCGCGTGGCCAAGGCCCTGGCCAAGCTGGGCGTGCCCTCGGCCCGCGACCTGGAAGCCCTGAGCGCTCGCGTGGACGCACTGGCCAAGGGCAGCAAGGCCGCACCCGCCAAGGCTGCAGCCAAGCCAGCCGCCAAGGCCCCTGCCAAGAAGGCCCCCGCAGTCAAGAAGGCAGCCCCTGCCAAGGCTGCGGCCAAGCCAGCCGCCAAGGCCCCTGCCAAGAAGGCTGCGGCCAAGAAGCCCGCAGCCCGTGCCGCAGCCGACACTGGCGCCAGCACCCCATCGGCCAGCTGATCGCTCACCACTGACTGGCGCAGGCGGGCAGCAGTCCGCCCGCTGAAAGCGGCCCACGCGCAACAGCGCGCTGGCCGCTTTTCTTTTTTTGCTGAAACCCATGAAGTGCGTTAAAAGCAACTGCAGCATGGGTTTGCCGCAAGACGGCATGCCGCACTGCAGCATGACTGCGTGGGTTAGAGTAGGCATCAGAGACACCGAAACAACGAAGCACAACGACGCGAAGGGCCTGCACACATGGTGAAGAAAGCGCCACGCCGCACCGCAGAACGCATTCTGGAAGTCACGCTGGACCTGTTCAACCGGTTCGGCGAACCCAACGTCTCCACCACCCTGATTTCGGCCGAGTTGCGCATCAGCCCTGGCAATCTCTACTACCACTACCCCGCCAAGGACGAGCTGATCAACGCGCTGTTTGATCGCTACGAAGGCTCGCTCACTGAGCTGCTGGCCGCAGCAGATGGCGTGCGCAATGTGGAGGACGCCTGGTTCTTCATGCACTCGCTGTTCGAGCTGATCTGGCAGTACCGCTTTCTGTACCGCGATCTCAACGACCTGCTGTCCAAGAACCGGCGCCTGGAGACCCACTTCCAGGCCATCCTCAAGAACAAGACCCGCGCCGTGCGCGCCATGCTCGATGGCATGGGCCGCGCCGAAGCCCTGCACATCGACTCGCGCGAGCTGGAGGCCACCGCCACCAGCATGGTGGTGGTACTGACCTACTGGCTCAGCTTTGAATACGTGCGCGACCCGCGCCGCGCGCTAGAGCCCGAAAGCGCCCAGGCCGCGTTGCTGCGTGGTGCCCACCATGTGCTGAACCTGCTCATGCCCTACCTCGAAAGCGGCCAGCGGGCCCACCTGCTGCAGCTGGTTGGCGCTTATGCAGCAGCGCCAGGCTGATACCGCCCACCCGCCACAGACATCCACCAACAAGAACTTCCGGAGACACACCATGGCCAAATGGACCCCCTTCCCCCACGCGGGCGACTACCGCTTTGACGCCGCAAGCGTCAAGAAGCACTGGGCCCGGCTGCATGGCGGCGACGCCGAACCCTGCCCCAAGGACACCGCCGTGCTGGAAGCCTGGGCACTGTTCCACAACGGCGACTTTGAAAAGGCCGCCGCCGCAGGCCTGGCCGCCGGTGGCGCGGGCATCACCGTGGCCAACAAGGCCACGTCCATCTACGCCAACTACCTGGAACCCAAGGAAAAGACGCGCCTGGACCTGTTCACCCAGGTGGCAGAGCGTGCCGAGGCCCAGGCGGGAGAGGACCCGAACGACGCCAACGCCTGGTACTGGCATGCCTATGCGCTGGGCCGCTACAGCCAGGGCATCAGCGTGGCCAAGGCGCTGGCGCAAGGCCTGGGCGGCAAGGTGAAGGAGTCGCTGGAAAAGGCCATTGCGCTGTCCCCCAAGCACGCCGACGCACGCATTGCGCTGGGTGCCTTCCACGCCGAGGTGATCGACAAGGTGGGCTCGCTGATTGGCGGCATGACCTATGGCGCCAAGAAGGACGCGGGCCTCAAGCTGTTCCAGGAGGCTCTCAAGCTCAACCCGGGCTCGGCCATTGCCATGATCGAGTACGCCAACGCACTCGTGATGCTGGAAGGCGACAAGAAGATGAAGGAAGCCACCGCGCTCTACGAAAAGGCCGCCGCCGCAGAGCCCATGGACGCCATGGAGCGGCTGGATGTGGAAATGGCACGGGCGGAACTAGAAGAGTAACCCCCTGAGGCGCTTCGCGCCTCGGTGCAGCCGCAGGAGGCAGCAGCTCTGCGGGACCGACCCAGCCTGCGCGGGCAGGCTTGAAGCCTCAGCCCCCAAACCGCCGCGCGGCAATCTCCAGCAGGCCGTCAAAGATCAGGTTGTCCACCAGCTCGAAAGGCCGGGTCATGCTGGGCGCCATCTTCCAGCCCGCGCCGCCGGTCATGATGCACGCGGGCTCCTGGCCGCAGTGTTGCAGCAGGTGCTGGTACATGCGCTCCACCGCTCCGGCAATGGCATAGGTGCCGCCGCTGGTCAGTGCGTCGCTGGTGTTGGTGGGGAACGGGCGTACCTCGCCCGTGGGCACATGCAGCCCGGCGGTGCCGGTTTCCAGCGCGCGCAGCATGATGCCGTGGCCGGGCAGGATGAGGCCGCCCATGAAGCGGCCTTCGGCGTCGATGCACTCGACCGTGACGGCCGTACCCACCATCACCACGATCAACGGCCGCGCGGGACCCTGGGCCAGCACATGGTGGCGCGCGCCTATCATGGCCACCCAGCGGTCCGAGCCCAGGCGTGAGGGGTGGTCGTAGCCGTTGGTGAGACCCGCCTCCTGCGCGGATG
Organism: Acidovorax sp. Q11; assembly: GCF_054950075.1. Lineage (NCBI taxonomy): Bacteria > Pseudomonadati > Pseudomonadota > Betaproteobacteria > Burkholderiales > Comamonadaceae > Acidovorax > Acidovorax sp. Q11. Next base: position 55,025 of record NZ_JBUDZG010000018.1, read on the forward strand.
ACACGACCCAGGAAGGCGCCACGTCCCACAGTTCCATTTGCTCCTGCACCCGGCGCTTGACGGCATCGCCCGCCACCACACAGCCCAGCATGCGCGTGGGATGCGGCAGCGATGCCCAGCTGCCTTCAGCGAGGCGGTCGATGTGGTCGAGGAACTCGGCGCCATGCGCCATCAGCGCAGCCCCAGTGCGGGGAGCGTCGTACAACGCCCATTTGAGACGGGTGTTACCGACGTCGATGGCCAGAAAAGTCATGCGGCGGATTATCCCGAGTTTTGCGATGTGCCCCTGCCCAAGGGCGACAGCCCCCAGCTGCACCACGCCTGCCCGTCCCCAAATTGTGAAAAATCGTGTCGCGCCCATGTCCGACACGACGCAGCCGCCCATTGCCGCTACAGTGGTCCTTCCTTTTTCTGCAACATCAGGAGGTACGACATGGGTCTTTTCAGTTTCATCAAGGAAGCCGGCGAAAAGCTGTTTGGCGGCAAAGAAGCGCAGGCTGCCACCGCCGCCGCCCCCACGCAGGATGAACTCAACGCCAAGGCGGGCAAGGCCATCGAGACCTACATCGCCGCCCAGAACCTGGGCGCCAGCAACGTGCAGGTGGCCTTCCAGGGCCCCGAAGGCAAGGTCACCGTGAAGGGCACCGCCCCCACACAGGCCGCCAAGGAGAAAGTCACCCTGTGCTGCGGCAATGTGGCCAGCGTGACCAGCGTCGAGAACCTGATGGATGTCACCAACCCCGAGCCTGAAGCCCAGTACCACGACGTGGTGCGCGGCGACACGCTCAGCGCGATCGCCAAGAAGTTCTACGGCGATGCCAACAAATACCCCGTGATCTTCGAGGCCAACAAGCCCATGCTGAGCCACCCCGACAAGATCTACCCCGGCCAGAAGCTGCGCATCCCGCCCCTGGCCAAGTAAGCCCCCAGGATTACAAGCCAAAAGAGCTGCTAGCGCTTGTTTATCAAGCGCTAGCAGCTCTTTTTTTGATAGTGAATCAGCCCTGCTTCCACGGCAGACCGTGAAAGCGCCATCCACCCCGCTTGCCGCGCTGGCCCTGCGCATCGGCGTCGCCCTCGAAGCCTTCGAGGATGTTGTACGCGGTGATCCCCAGCTCGGTGGCGCGGCGCGCGGCGGCAATGGAGCGCACCCCGCTGCGGCACAGCAGCACGGCCGGCATTCCCGCAGGCACGGCGGCGCGCATCTGCGCATCAAAGTCCGCATTCATGGCCATGCCGGGCCACTGCTTCCAGGCCACGGCGGCGGCGCCAGGCACCCGGCCTACCCACTCGCGCTCGGCGTCGCTGCGCACGTCCACCAGCACGGCCTGGCCGTTTTGCACCCACTGCCAGGCCTGCTGGGGGGTCACATCACCGGCATAGCCGTCGGCGGGGGAAACAGGGGGGAGCGTGGTTGTCATGGTGTCGATCCTTTCAAGGCATTGGGCAAAACGTTTGAATCAAGCGCGGCCAGTGCGAGGGACGCCGAGCAAGGGCCGCCCCGCAGCGATGGCGTCGTCCCCCTCGGGGGAAGGCGCCGCAGGCGACTCAGGGGGGTTCACCATAAAGGGGCGGGTTCGTCGCGCAAACGGCTGCGCAGCTGCGCATAGTCCGGCATCACGGTGGCCACGGTGTCCCAGAAGCGGGGGCTGTGGTCCATCACGCGCAGGTGGGCCAGCTCGTGTGCCACCACGTAGTCGATGATGGCCGGGCGGTAGTGCAGCAGGCGCCAGTTCAGGCGGATGGAGCCATCGGCCTTGGCGCTGCCCCAGCGGGTGTTGGCGCTGGACAGCCGCAGGCTGGCCCAGCGCACGCCCAAGAGCGGGGCAAAGTGATCCAGCCGCTCGGTGAAGTGGCGGCGCGCGTCGCGCATGAGCCAGGCCTGCACGGCGTCGCGGATCTGCGCGGGGCTGGCGCTGTGGGGCAGGCCGATGTGCAGGCTGTCGCCCTGCCCTGCCGCCACCACCAGTGCCCCGCCTTTGCCTGCAAAGCCGTGGCTCGGGTCCAGCACCACCGTCAGTGGCTCGCCCAGATAAGGCAGCACGGCGCCGTCGGCCCAGACGATGCGGCCGCCCTCCATGCGCTGCTGGCGCTCGCGCGCCTCGCCCAGCTTGCGCAGGATCCAGTCGGATTTTTCGCGCAGCGCAGAATCCACCGCGCCCAGCGTGACCCAGCTCGGCGCACGCACCGACAGCCCATCGGCCCCCACCGTGAAGCCGATGCTGCGCCGCCGCGCGCGCTGCAGTGCGTAGGCCACCACGGCATCGCCCAGCAGCAGCTCGCGGTTGGCCTGGGGGTGGCGAAATTCGGCGGGGGACAGCAGAGAAGGCAGCGGCACGGCTGGCGCTGCAGGGCTAGTTACTATCTTTTCAGGAGCTATCAGCGCTTGCCCATCGGGCGCAGGGGGCATTTTTTGCTTGGTATCGGGCACCCCGACAGCCGGGGCCACCGCCGCAGGCGCCGCAGCGGGCGGTGGGTCGAACAGGTCCAGCGCCAGCTGCACAAGCCGCTGCATCACGGTGGGCTTACTTCCCGCTCGGGGCGGCCGTGTTGGCCGCAGGGGCTGCAGGGGCTGCCGGATAGGCCCCAGGGTCCAGTCGGCGCATTTCGGCCTCGATCCAGGCTTCGACCTCGCGCATCAGCTCGTCGGGCTCACGCCCCACGCTGGAGATAGGCTGGCCAATCGACACCTCCACCACCCCCGGGCGCTTGATGAAAGCCTTGCGCGGCCAGACCTTGGCAGACGTGACGGCGATCGGCACCACAGGTGCCCCGGTGTCGATGGCCAGGCGCGTGCCGCCGGTCTTGTAGTTGCCCTTCTGCCCGCGCGCGATGCGCGTGCCCTCGGGGAACATGATGATCCAGATGCCCTTGGCCAGCAGGTCCTTGCCCTGCTGCACCACCTTGTTGAAGGCCTGGGTACGCTGGCTGCGGTCAATGTGGATCATGTCCAGCCGCCCGATGGCCCAGCCGAAGAAGGGCACGTAGAGCAGCTCCTTCTTGAACACGTAGGCCAGGGGGTGCGGCATGATCGTGGGCATCAGAAACGTCTCGAACGTGGACTGGTGCTTGACCAGCAGCACCGCGCCCGCGTTCTCGCCCTGGGGCAGATGCTCCATGCCGGTGATCTCCACCCGGATGCCCAGGATAGTCCGCGCACCGCTGATGCACAGCGACAGCCAAGCCCGCGCGATGCGGTACAGCGGCAGGCCCCGCACCCCCAGCAACGTGCCCAGCATGATGGCCAGGGCGTAAGGCACCACGGTGATGCCCATCCAGAGAAGGTGAATGACAGAACGGAGAAAGGCCATTTTTGATGGTGTTTTAAGCCGCCACCGCCTGTCCATCAAGCGATTACAGCTATTGAATTGATAGTATCAGGAGGCCAGGCCACCCACCGCAGGCAAGGGCGTGGCCGCCAGCGGGGGCGCTGTGGCGGGCACCGCTGGCAACAGCTGGTCCACAAAATCGCCCAGGCTCGCATGCACCCGCAAGCCCGGTGGCAGCCCTGCAGGCAGCGGCCCCATCGGGTGCACCTGCGCCGACTGCCCCGTGCACACCAGGTGCAACTGCGCACCCAGCGCGGCCCCGGCCTGCAGGTGTGCGGCGCAGCTGCCCACCACCTGCACGTCGTGGCGCTCCACCCCATAGCGGTCGCTGATCTGCTCCAGCAGGCCGGGGGCAGGTTTGCGGCAGGCGCATTCCTCGTCGGCCGCGTGGGGGCAGTAAAAAACAGCGTCGATGCGCCCGCCCACTGCCGCCACCTGGCGGTGCATCTTGGCGTGGATGGCATTGAGCGCCACCACGTCAAACAGCCCGCGCCCCAGCCCCGGCTGGTTGGTGGCCACCACCACATGCCAGCCCGCGTGGTTGAGCCGCGCAATGGCCTCCAGCGCGCCAGGCACGGCCGTCCACTCGTCGGCCGAGGTGATGTAGTCATCACCCAGCGGGTTGAGGGTGCCGTCGCGGTCCAGGATGACGAGTTTCATAGGAGGAGGTGCCTTGTGAGAACAGACCGCCAGCCTATCAGCCTCGGGGTCAGGCCGCCAGACGCGAGAGGTCGGCCACGCGGTTCATCGCGTTGTGCAGCATCTTGAGCAGCCCCAGGCGATTCATGCGCACATCCAGTTGCTCGGCGTTGACCATCACATCGTCAAAGAACGCATCTACAGGCGCGCGCAGCACGGCCAGGGTCTGCAGCGATGCGGTGTAGTCGCCAGCATCGAACTGGGCGTTGGCTTCGGGCACGAAGCGCTGCAGGGCAGCGTACAGGTCCTGCTCGGCTTTTTCCTGCAGCAGCTCGGGGTTCACGTGCGCGTCCACCGGGCCTTCGACCTCGGCCTTCTTAAGGATGTTGCCAACGCGCTTGTTGGCAGCAGCGAGGGCGGGGCTTTCGGGCAAGGCGGCGAAGGCACGCACTGCGGCCAGTTGCTTTTCGACCAGTGCCAGGCGCTGCGGACGCAGGGCCAGCACCGCGTCGACTTCCTGGGCGCTGTAGCCCTGCTCACGCAGGCTGCCAGCGAGGCGGTCGTAGATGAAGTCGGCGAGCTGCGCCGAGGCGTCGGTGATCTTGTCGCCAAAGGCGGGCACAGCACCGGCCAGCAGTGCCGTCAGATCCAGCGGCAAATCCTTCTCGACCAGCATGCGGATCACGCCCAGCGCATGGCGGCGCAGCGCGAACGGGTCGCGGTCGCCCGTGGGCAGGTTGCCGATGCCGAACATGCCCACCAGAGTTTCCAGCTTGTCGGCCAGCGCCACCACCACACCCGCCGTGTTGCGCGGCAGCGCGTCGCCCGCAAAGCGGGGCTTGTAGTGGTCTTCGATCGCGTTCGCCACGGTCTCGCCCAGGCCGTCGTTCAGGGCGTAGTAGCCGCCCATGATGCCCTGCAGCTCAGGGAACTCGCCCACCATGTCGGTCACGAGATCGGTCTTGGCGAGCAGCGCAGCTTGGTCAACAGCGAGTTCAAGCGCGGCACCTTGCAGCACTGGAGAGCCATAGCTTGGAGCAAGCGCTTTAGCAATCACCTTGGCAATGGCCCGCACGCGCTCCACGCGTTCACCCTGCGTGCCTAGCTTGTTGTGGTACACGACCTTACCCAGACCTTCGACGCGCGAGGCCAGGGTCTTCTTGCGGTCCTGATCAAAGAAAAACTTGGCATCGGCCAAACGGGGGCGCACCACGCGCTCGTTGCCGCCGGTCACAAAGCTCGTGTCTTCGGGGCTGATGTTGCTGACCACCAGGAACTTGTTGGTGAGCTTGCCCGCGGCGTCCAGCAGCGGGAAGTACTTCTGGTTGGCCTTCATCGTGAGGATGAGGCACTCTTGTGGCACACCCAGGAACTGCTCTTCAAACTGGCAGATGACCACGTTGGGGCGCTCCACCAGCGCGGTCACTTCGTCCAGCAGGGCTTCGTCTTCGATGGGGCGGGCGCCGTTGCCCACCTTCGCAGCAGCCGCAGCCAGCTGGCGCGCGATCTCGGCCTTGCGCTCGGCAAAGCTGGCGATCACGGCGCCGTCCTTCTTCAGCGTGGCGGCGTAGCTGTCGGCATCGGCCAGCACCACGGGCGACACGGCGGCTTCAAAACGGTGGCCGGTGGTGCTGTTGCCAGCGGTCAGGCCCAGCGCCTTCACGGGCACCACGGTGCTGCCATGCAGCGCCACCAGGCCGTGCGCGGGGCGCACAAAGTTCACGCTGGTCCAGCCGGGCAGTTCGCAATCGGTCTCGAGCTGGTAGCTCATGACCTTGGGGATAGGGAGCTTGGCAATGGCTTCGTCCAACGCCTTTTGCAAGCCCGCTTGCAACGTGGCACCGGGCACCACGCTGTCGTAAAACAGGGCTTCGGCCTTGCCGTCCTGCGCACGCTTCAAGGCAGCCACAGCGGCTGCGGGGTTGGACACATCGGCGCCCAGCGCCTGCAGCTTTTTCAGCAGTGCGGGCGTGGCGTTGCCGTCAGCCTGAAGGCCCACAGTCACGGGCATCAGCTTTTGCTGTACGGCCTTGTCGGCGGCCTTGTCGGCCACGGCAGTCACATGCGCAGCCAGGCGGCGTGGCGAAGCGAAGGGCGTGACCACCGAGGCAGCAGACGCCAGGCCCAGGGCCTTGAGCTGGTCGCCCAGCACGGTGGCGAAAGCATCGCCCAGCTTCTGCAGCGCCTTGGGCGGCAGCTCTTCGACAAACAGTTCAACGAGGAGGTTTTGGGTTGTCATCGTCATTTCTCTCACGCAGCCTTCTTCGTCATCTGTTCCACCCACTCGCGCGGCGCCATGGGGAAGCCCAGGCGCTCACGGCTTTCGTAGTAGCTTTGCGCCACGGCACGGGCCAGGTTGCGGATGCGGCCGATATAGGCAGCGCGCTCCGTCACGCTGATGGCGCCGCGTGCGTCCAGCAGGTTGAAGCTGTGCGAGGCCTTGAGCACCTGCTCGTAGGCGGGCAAGGCCAGTTGCTGCTCCATAAGGTACTTGGCCTGCTTTTCGTGCGCATTGAAGGCGGTGAACAAGAAGTCCGCGTCGCTGTGCTCGAAGTTGTAGGTGGACTGCTCCACCTCGTTTTGCTTGTACACGTCGCCGTAGCTCAGGGTGTCGGTCCACTTGAGGTTGTAGACGTTGTCCACGCCCTGCAGGTACATCGCCAGGCGCTCCAGGCCGTAGGTGATCTCGCCCGTGGCGGGCTTGCAGTCGATGCCGCCGACCTGCTGGAAGTAGGTGAACTGCGTCACCTCCATGCCGTTGAGCCACACCTCCCAGCCCAGGCCCCAGGCGCCGAGCGTGGGGTTTTCCCAGTCGTCTTCCACGAAGCGGATGTCGTTCTTCTTGAGATCAAACCCGAGGGCTTCGAGCGAGCCCAGGTACAGCTCCAGAATGTTGGCTGGCGCGGGCTTGAGCACCACCTGGTACTGGTAGTAGTGCTGCAGGCGGTTGGGGTTCTCGCCGTAGCGGCCATCCTTGGGGCGGCGGCTGGGCTGCACGTACGCGGCCTTCCAGGGCTCGGGGCCGATGGCGCGCAGGAAGGTGGCGGTGTGCGAGGTGCCGGCGCCCACTTCCATGTCGTAGGGTTGCAAAAGGGCACAACCCTGCGCGTCCCAGTAGGACTGCAGCTTCAAAATGATTTGCTGGAATGTCAACATGGCGTCTGTGGCTGAGGCACTGGCAAGCCAGGGCCGGGCAAGTAAGGGGAAAAGAAGAAAACGCGGTGCGCGAGCAAACCCAGGGCCCGCCACCCCACAGGGCTGGAAGGGCGGGCATCGCGCGCGCAAACCGGTGATTTTACGGCGCGCCGCCGCGCGTGCTGCGGCAGCGCCAGCAACATCGGCCCGCGCCCATGAAAAAAGGCCGGAGCCCTTTTGGAGCCCCAGCCTTCCCAACCAGTCACGCGAGCTATAAGCCGGTGCGTACCGGTGGCCACACGGGTGTGGCCGTCAACGCATGCATTGCGTCAAAGCATGGCGTTCAAACCTCGAAACCGGGGATCAATACTCCCAGAAAATGCGCTGCAGCTCTTTGCTGTCATTGGTCTTGGTGAGGGCCACCATGGCCAGGATGCGGGCCTTTTGCGGACGCAGGTCATGGGCCACCACCCAGTCGTACTTGTCGTCAGGCTGCTCGGCATTGCGCAGCACAAAACCGTCGGGCACGCGGGCCGAGCGGATGATCTGCACACCCGAGGCGCGCAGGGCCTTGAGCGACTCCACCGCCTGCGCAGCCACCGAGCCGTTGCCCGTGCCGGCGTGGATCAGCGCCTTCACGCCCGCCTTGCCGTAGGCCTCGATGCCCGTGGTGTTCATGTTGCCGTAGCCGTAGACGATGTCCACGGCAGGCAGCGCCTTGATATCGTCGATGTTGAACTCGGACTGCGTGGTGTGGCGCTTGACCGGGGCGCGGAACCAGTAGTTCTTGCCTTCCACCACCATGCCCAGCGGGCCCCATTGGCTCTTGAAGGCCTCGGTCTTGATGTTGATGGTCTTGCTCACGTCACGGCCACTCTGGATCTCGTCGTTCATCGTGACCAGCACGCCCTTCCCGGCAGCGTCCTTGCTGGCGGCCACGGTCACGGCGTCGTACAGATTCAGCGCACCGTCGGCCGACAGGGCCGTGCCGGGGCGCATGGAGCCGACCACCACGATGGGCTTGTTAGTGCGCACGGTGAGGTTCAGGAAGTACGCGGTTTCTTCCAGGGTGTCGGTGCCGTGGGTGATGACTATACCGTCCACATCGGCCTGCTTGGACAGGGCAGAGACGCGCTGGCCGAGGCGCAGCAGGTGCTCGTTGGTGAAGCTTTCGGAGGCGATCTGGAACACTTGCTCGCCGGAGACCTTGGCCACGTTGGCCAGCTCGGGCAGGCCAGCCAGCAACTTATCGACCGGCACCTTGGCGGCGGCATAGGTGGCGCTGTTGGCCGCCGAGGCGCCCGCACCGGCAATGGTGCCGCCGGTGGCCAACACGACCACATGGGGCTTGGCCGCCTGGGCCAGGGCGACGGTGGACAGGGCCGAGAGCACCACGCCCGCAAACCAGCGGCGCGTGATGGACGAGGATGAAGAAGAGGAAAAAATTCGCATGGTTGTGTCTCCGGGTCATTCTTCGGGCGCTGCGGGGTGGTGCGGCGCCCTGCTGCCGTCCGGCCCCGGTGGTCGGGTATCGGGCGGTGCGGCATCCTATGAGAAATCCACACACAACCAAGTGGAATAATTGGCGTCACCCTGTGAATTGAATTCACACCCCCTTTTTCTCGGAATTCCCATGAACCTGCGCCAGCTCGAAGTGTTCCAGGCCGTTTTGCAGACCGGCAGCATGAGCGCGGCGGGCCGCCTGCTGTGCATCACGCCATCGGCCGTGAGCAAGGCCGTGGCCCACACCGAGCTGCAGCTGGGCTACCGGCTGTTCAACCGCACACCGGCAGGCCTCACGCCCACGCCCGAGGCGCAGGTGCTGGCCGTGGAATCCGGCAGCATCCACCGCCAGCTGGACGCGCTGCAGCGCACGGCGCGCAACCTGGCCACCACCGAGCTGGGCGATGTGCGGCTGGCGGCCATCCCGTCCATCACGCACGAATTTCTGCCCACGCTGCTGCACCGCCATGCGCAAAAACACCCGCAGGTGGGGGTGGAGGTGCGCACCATCCACCAGGACCAGATGACGCAGGCGCTGCTCACACGCAGCGTGGACTTTGGGCTGGGGTTTTTCGAGCATCCGCACCCGCAGGTGCACAGCGAGCTGCTGGTGAGCGGCCGCCTGTCGCTGGCCGTGGCCCGCACCGTGTGGGACCGCGCACCGCGTGCCGCCAGCACCGCTGCGCGGCTGGCGCAAGTGCCCGCCATCCGGCTGGTGGGCGACGACCCGATGCGCCAGTCCATCGACCACACGGCCAACCGCCTGGGCACACCGGGCGGGCCGGGCATCCAGGTGCAAACCTCGCGCCTGGCGCTGGAGCTGGTGCGGCTGGGCATGGGCTGGACGGTGGTGGATTTCCTCACCGCCATCCGCCTGGACCCGGCGCACATGGTGGCGGTGGAGCTGCCCGACCTGCCGCCCATGTCGCTGTACAGCTACCACGCAGGCAGCCACCCGCCGGGCCTGCAGGCCACGCGCATGCTGGCCATGTTGCCTGCGCTGCTGCACGAGGCACTGTCGCCAACACGGCCGCGCAAGTAGCCCCCTCGGGCACAAAAAAACCCGCCGCCGCAAAAGCGGGGGCGGGTTGGGACGAAGCAGCCGTGCCTACCGCGTCAGGCGCCCGTCCAGCGACGCAGCACCAGGCTGGCGTTGGTACCGCCAAAGCCGAAGCTGTTGGACAGCACCGTGGTCAGCTGCGCGTCGCGGGTGGCCGTGACCAGGGGCATGTCGCCCAGGGCCGGGTCGGGCGTTTCCACATTGGCCGAACCGGCAATGAAGCCCTGGTTCAGCATGATCATGCAGTAGATAGCCTCTTGCACGCCCGTTGCGCCCAGCGAGTGGCCGGTGAGCGACTTGGTGGAAGAGAACGGCGGTACCTTGTCGCCGAACAGCGCCTTCATGGCACGCACTTCCTGCATGTCGCCCACGGGTGTGGACGTGCCGTGGGTGTTGATGTAGTCGATGGGGGCATCGAGCCCTTCCATCGCCTGCTGCATGCAGGCGATGGCGCCGTCGCCCGAGGGGGCCACCATGTCTTCGCCGTCGCTGGTGGCGCCAAAGCCCACCACCTCAGCCAGGATGGTGGCGCCGCGCGCCTGCGCGTGCTCCAGGCTCTCTAGCACCACGGCACCGCCGCCGCCTGCGATCACAAAACCATCGCGGTTGGCGTCATAGGCGCGCGAGGCCTTTTCGGGTGTTTCGTTGTACTTGCTGGACATCGCGCCCATGCCGTCGAACAGTAGCGACATGCCCCAGCTCAGCTCTTCACCACCACCCGCAAACATCACGTCCTGCACGCCCCAGGCGATCTGCTGCGCGGCCGCGCCGATGCAGTGGGCCGATGTGGAGCAGGCCGAGGTGATGGAGTAGTTGATGCCCTTGACCTTGAAGTTGGTGGCCAGGCAGGCGGACACGGTAGAACTCATGCAGCGCGTGACCTGATAGGGCCCCACGCGGCGGATGCCTTTTTCGCGCAGCGTGTCTGCCGCTTCGATCTGGTTGGCGGGCGAACCGCCGCCCGAGCCCATGATGAGGCCGGTGCGCGGGTGGCTGACCTGCTCAGGGGTGAGGCCGGCCTGCTTGATGGCGTCTTCCAGCGCGATCTGCGCATAGGCCGCCGCATCGCCCATGAAGCGCAGCTGCTTGCGGTCAATGCGCGCTTCGATATCGATCTCCGGGGCGCCGCCCACCTGGCTGCGCAGGCCCAGTTCCTTGAACTTCTCCACGGCCTTGATGCCGCTGGTGCCCGCACGCAGCGAAGCTTCCACGGAGGCCAGGTCGTTGCCAATGCACGAGACGATGCCCGCGCCGGTGATGACTACGCGCTTCTTGGTGGTCATGCTGCGTCCTTACCGTCTTCCTCGCGCTTGAACAGACCTACGCGAAGGTCATTGGCCACATAGATTTCCTTGTCGTCGGCCAGCAGGCGGGCGTCGCCAATGGCCATCACCAGCTTGCGCTTGATCACGCGCTTGATGTCGATTTCGTAGGTGACCCGCTTCACGTCCGGGCCCACTTCACCGGTGAACTTGACTTCCCCCGCGCCCAGCGCGCGGCCCCGGCCCGGCAGTTGCAGCCAGGTGAGGTAGAAACCGATGAGCTGCCACATGGCATCGAGCCCCAGGCAACCAGGCATGACGGGATCGCCCTGGAAGTGGCAGGCAAAAAACCACAGGTCGGGCTTGACGTCGAGTTCGGCGACGATTTTTCCCAAACCATGCGCGCCGCCATCGCTGTCGATGTGCGTGATGCGGTCGAACATCAGCATGGGTGGCAGCGGCAGACGCCCGCTGTCAGCGCCGAACAGCCGGCCCTCGCCCGAGGCGATCAGTTGTTCGTAGGAAAAGGAATCTGCCATTTTCAGTCGTGCTCCAGAACGGCGGGTTCGCCCGCCTCAAATCATCGTTGTCCGCAAGACAAGCCCCCGCTTGCGGGGCTCTATTATCAAGGCATAGGGAGCTGCCTCTAAAGAAGGCATTGTCCGGCCCCCTTGCCGCCCGGCCGGCGGCTGACCTGGATCAACCACCCTGTGCCCGTCGCATACCCCGCGCCCATGCGGCTGCAGCCAGTGCAAGCCCGCCGAGCGCCCACAGCGGCCACAGCCCCCAGCGGGCCACCCACCATGCATAGGGCGTGATCGCCCAGCCGGTTTGCGCGCTGAGCCCACGGCCCTGCACCTGGCCCTGGAGCACGCCCCGGGTGTGGCGCTCCAGCTGGTGCGTGACCACGCCCCGGTGGTCGATGATGGCCGTGGCGCCGGTGTTGGTGGCGCGCACCATGGGGCGCTCGAACTCCAGCGCGCGCATGCGGCTGATGTGCAGGTGCTGGTCAATCGCCACCGAGTTGCCAAACCAGCCGATGTTGCTGAAGTTGACGAACACCGTGGGTGCCTGGGCCGGGTCGATGAAACGCGCACCCAGCTCTTCGCCAAACAGATCCTCGTAGCAGATGTTGGGCGCGATGCGCTGGCCCTTCCAAGCAAACGATGGTTGACCCACCGCCCCCCGGTTGAAGTCGCCCAGCGGGATGTCCATCATGGCCGTGAACCATTTGAAGAACGGCGGGATGAACTCACCAAAGGGCACCAGGTGGTGCTTGTCGTAGCGGTAGGGCGTGGCCTGCGTGGCGGGGCCCATGCCGAGCACCGAGTTGGTGTAGCCCAGCGTTTCATCCCCCAGTGGAATCCCCACCAGCGCGGCCTGCGGGCCTTGTGCGTAGCGTTGCTGGATGCCTTCGAGGTACCCGGGAATGAGCTGCTGCGGCAACAGCGGGATGGCGGTTTCGGGCGCTACCACCAGGTCAGCCTGGGCATCGCGCAGCGCTTGGGCGTACCACTGAAGGGCCACGGGCACACCACTGCCCGGCTGGAATTTTTCGTCCTGCGGAATATTGCCTTGCAGCAGCTCCAGACTCAGCGCGGGCGGCTGGAGTTGCGAGGGCGTGTGGCACAGGTTGACGGCACAGAAGCGCTGCGCCGTGGCCCCGGCCAGCACAGCCGCCAGGGCCAGCAGCAGCGCCCACAGGCGCCCCCGGCGCAGGTCGGCAGGGCGCAGCTGCACCACCCCCATCGCCAGAGCCGCCGCCACCGCGCCCAGGCCATAGACCCCCACATACCGTGCCAGCGGCGCCAGCGGCCCATCGACGTGGGCATAACCCCCCGCGCCCCAGGGAAAGCCCGTCCACCAAATGCCCCGGGCCAATTCGGCCAACAGCCAGAGCGCTCCAAAAAGAAGAGCAGCTCCGCCTTGATGGGCGGGCGCAAGGCGGCAAAAAACCCCTAAAACAGCGGCGTAGTAGCTGCCCAGAAACGCGGCCAGCCCCAGCACGGCCGCCACCGCCAGCGGCGCAGGCAGGCCGCCATAGGTGTGCATGGAAATGAACAGCCACCAGAAGGTGCCCGAGAGCCATGCCGTGGCGAACACGCCGCCAATGAGTGCGCCCCGCTGCCAGGACACCACCGCCCCCGCCCCCGGCCACACCAGGCGCGCCAGCACGGCCAGGGATAGCAGCTGCAGCCACCACAGCGGCTGGCCATTGCCCGGCCAGGCCAGCGACGCCGCCTGCGCCAACCCTGCGGCCAGCGCCATCAGCGCCTGCAGGGGCCAGCGCATCGCCAAAGAAGCCCGCAACATCAACAGGACTTACGCAAATAAGGATGGAACAACAGACGGCTCACTATGGCGGATCACTTGCTTGAACTCTGTTTTGCGCAAGTCGCCATCAACCGTCAACGCTGCCGTCTTCGGCCTTGGACACCTTGAACCAGCGCACGGCGCCACCCTTGGTGTGCAGCACCACAAACTGCAGGCCACCCAGCTGCAGCTGTTCGCCGCGCTTGGGCACATGGCCCATTTCATGGGCGATCAGGCCGCCGATGGTGTCAAAACTTTCGCCGGGGTCGCTGCTCTGGATCAGCACATCAAAGGCCTCGCAGACGCGCTCGACCGAGGTGTCGCCGCTCACGCGGTAGGTGCGGTCGGCCAGGCCGAAGATGTCACCGTCGTCCTCGGGGATGTCGAACTCGTCCTCGATCTCGCCCACGATCTGCTCCAGCACATCCTCGATGGTGACCAGCCCGGCCATGCGGCCAAACTCATCGATCACGATGGCCAGGTGGTTGCGGTTGCCCCGGAACTCGCGCAGCAGGTCATTCAGGCCCTTGCTCTCGGGCACAAAAACGGCCGGGCGCAGCAGGGCGCGTATGTTGAACTCGGGCGCACGCTGCAGCTTGAGCAGATCCTTGGCCATGAGGATGCCGATGATGTTGTCGCGTTCGCCCTGATACACCGGAAACCGCGAATGCGCGGTGTTGATGACCAGGTGCAGCAACTCGTCGAACGGGGAGTCGATGTTGACCAGGTCCATGCGCGGCGCTGCCACCATCACGTCGCGGGCCGTCATGTCGGCCATGCGGATCACGCGCTCCAGCATCACGCGCGACTCAGCGCCAATGACCTGGTTGTCCTCGGCTTCGGCCAGGGTTTCGATCAACTCCTGGGTCGAGTCGGGGCCGGGGTGGATGAACTCGGCCACCTTCTGCAGGAAGGTGCGTTTGTCTTCCTTTTCGGGCGGGCGCCCGGGATGCGGATCAGACACTGTCGTGGGGTGCAGGACGTGCGGTAGTGGGTCGGGCCCCTAGGATAGCGGATTGTGGTGACAGGGCCCGCACCGGCCCCGCATCATGCCCAGCCAGGCTTTATTCGGCCGACTGGTGGCGCGCGTGCTGCACGCCGCTGCGCACTTCCTGCACGTTGGCCAGAAAATCCCAGAACTGCTTGGCCTGCTTCTTGAGCTGGTAGTCCACCTCGGCAAACTGCTGCTCCACGATCTCGGCCATGCGCGTGTCGAGGCTGGCGGGCGGGATCTGCAGGTAGGCCTCGGACTCGGAACCATCGCGGCGCACCGTGGCACCCGCGTTGCGCGCGATCTTGAGCATGGCCGTGTTCTCGGACAGCGCATGGATGAACACCATGTTCACGCCTTCGTTGCGGGCATGCATCACGGCACGCTCGAACAGGCGGGCGCCAAAACCACGGCCCCGGGCCTGCTTGAGCACCGACACGCCAAACTCGGCGCACTGCTTGTGCTCAGGGTGCTCGGAAAACGCCAGGTGGGCCATGGCGATCAGTTCGAGGCGGCGGTTGTAGATGCCGAAGATCTCGTCGCGGTTGAAGTCGAGCTGCTCGGCGTAGCGGCGGATCTGCTCGTCATTGGCGGCATAGCCAAACCGCAGGTAGCGGTCTGCAGGCTCCAGCTGCAGCAGGTGCTGGGTGATCCGCTCCCGGTAGGAGGGGCCCAGGGAGCGGATAGGAACCATCACGGGCGTCTCCTGCTGGTGGATGTGAATGTCAGAGGCAGAAGAGCCGCCCGTTACCGGGCGCAGCATGTCCCGGCCTGCGTACCAGGATGCCTTGAGCCAGTCTTTGGTTGCGAACATGCCGCCAAATATAAGGGTTTTCCCTCATTTTTTCCAGTCCAAATTGCTGCGCCGCAACAAAATAGTGAGTTCGCTCAAATCACCATCAAAATCGCCATTCCGGCGCACCCAGCAACAATCAGTAGCTACTAAAAATGGAGCAGGCGCTTTCAAAAATCCCGCCCAAGCGTCTCCCATGCGACCCACCAAGGGTAGTACGCAGACCGGAGAGGGGCAACCGCCAAAACCCGGCACGGCGGGTTCCGGCCTGTCTGTCAATCCGCTGCGGCTGGGCGGGCTCCCAGGAGGACCAGGTCCAGCGGCTGTGTGCGCCCTCCATGGGTGGGGGGCGTGCTCTCGTCGTTGCAGGCATCCCCCGCACCGGGGCCGGACTGTTTGCGCGGCAAAAGTCCGAGGGCACCGGCACGGTCCAGCGACAAGGCCACACTGTCCCCCAGTTGCAGGTCCAGTTGCTGCAGGTGCTGGCTGTCCCTCAGCGCCACCGCGCCCCGGGCCGCCACAATCCGCACCGATTGCATACGCTTTGCGCTGACTTCCAGCGTTGCGCCGCGCACCCATGCAGGGAGTCCGCCACATTCACCCTCGCCCTGCTCTTCGGCCCCGGCGCGAGTCACGGGGCAACGCTTGCAGTGGGTAGAGCGCAGATCCAGGTGCGCCACCGGGCCGTCCACCTCGATCTGGCGCCCAGACACTTCCAGCCGCTCCAGCGGGGTGCGGGCCTGCACCGCTGCGTGGGGCAGTGCCAGCGCCTGGAACTGCGCGGGCAGCACCAGCTCATCCATCCACACCTCCCCCTCGCCGTCTTCACCGCGTGCCCGATTCGCCTCCTGGGAGGGCGGCGCCACCCAGCGCAGCACCAGCGTGTCGCCTTCACGCGTGGCCACCAGAGGGTGCGCCGCCTGCGGCAGGTCGGCCTTCTCGCGGCCCGGGCCTTCGTGCCGGAAACGAAAGCTCAGCACCACCTCCGGCGAGCCTCCCAGCAGGACCCGGGTCACCGGCCAGTAATCCTGGTCAGCCCCCAAATCTCCTTCGATACGCAGCCGGGTCACGCCCTCCAGCTGCGCGGCCTTCAGCACATAGCGGAGGCCATCTGGCTCAAGGGCCTTGAAGCGGTCGGCCCCGCTGAGACCCAACACCCCCCAGAAGGCCAGCAAGACCCCGGCAAACAGCCAGGCCCCCCAGGTGCGCGGCGGCCGCGCGGGCAACGGGCGCGATGAAAGCGTCGGCATCACGTCAGCTCCTTCTCACGCAGATGCCGGTAGGTCTGCCCCCACAGCAGCAGGGGCAACAACACCCACAGCACAAAATTCAAGCCGTGCACGGCAGCGTCGGCCGGAGCGCGCCGGGCCAGCCACCACGCAAAAATCACATCGAAACGCGCACCCGCTGCGGCGCACAGCAAGGCTGTGGCGATGCACAGCCCCACCCCCAGCACCAGGGTTTTGAGCATGGCGGCCTTGCGGAAGAACAGCGCCCCTGTGACGGCCAGGGCCTGCACAGCCCCGGCGCCGATGAAGAACGCGAGCTGCTGCGGAATGCTCAGCAACGATGCGCTGTGCGGCGCACGCACCAGGGGTACAAACAAGATGTAGTCCTGGGGATTCAGGGAGGAGGTCGGCGGCAGCATGGCGGCCCGCACCGCCAGCACCAGCCCCTGTACGGGCCAGGAGACCGCCAGGAACAGCAACGTGAAACACAGCGGGTAGGCCACGGCCACCACAAGAACACACAACAGCCACTTCTCCAGCACCGAGGCCGGGCGCATCAGGGACAACAAGGCGGACTCGCGCCGCGCCATGCCTTCGAAGTAACGCCCGGCGAACACAAACCCTGTCAGGTACAGCCCCCAGAAGTAGTAGCCCGACTGCACGCCGGTCGTGAAGGCCGACGAGCGCGCAACCCCCAGCGCAAAAACCAGCAGCACCCCGTACAGGATGCCCGTCACCAACAGGTGAGCGAGGTACTGCCGCCCCTGCTCGGCCCATTGGGCCCGGGCCAGCAGGACAAAACGCCGCCAGGAGAAGGCTCCGGCGCTGTGGCCGTGGGACGCCAAAGGAAGCGATGTGGTCTCAGTGGTCATGCAGGCTCCACAGCTTCAGATGGGCGGTGCAGCGGGGCCAGTGCCGCAAGCACCTGGTCGCGGTTCAGGCTCAGCGCCTTGTACAGCAGCTCCAGCTGCACGCCGCCGCCGCTGCTGGCTTGTGGGTCTGCGCCCCCGTTTTCACGCAAGGCCACATAGGCCAGGTGCTGGCCGATGCGCTCCTGGTAGAGCAGCGCACCTTGCGCCGGTGGCAGCGCGGACGCATCGGCGGCCACGCCCATGTGCAGCAGGCGCGCCAGCTCGTCCATGCGGGCCGCCAACGCCAGCCGCCCCTGGTCGATGAACCAGATGTGGCTCAGGATGCTTTCCAGGTCATGCGCCTGGTGGGTGCTGATGAGCACGGCGCGGTGCGCGTGTTCGGGGCGCTGCATCAGCTTGCGAAACTGCGCGCGCCCCACGATGTCCAGCCCGTTGGTGGGCTCGTCCATCAACAGCAGCGGGGTGCCGGTGGCCAGCGCAAAGGCGATGGCGGCCTTCTTCTTCTGGCCCAGGCTCATGGACTCGAAACGCTCCTGCGCGGGCACCTCCAGCTCTGCGAGGTACTCGTTCAGCAGGCCCGAAGAGAAACGGGGGTAGAAGACGCCCTGCGTCGCGGCCAGCTGCGCACAGGTGAGGTTCGGGAGATGGAACTCCTCCGGCACGATGTAGATGGACGCCAGCAGCTCCGCAGCGCGGTCGCGCGAGTTGTGCCCCAGCACCTCCACACGCCCCGCCCACGGGGTGAGCAGGCCGCAGATCAGCTTGAGCAAAGTGGATTTGCCACTGCCGTTGCGCCCAAAAAGGCCGTAGATGCCCGGCTGCGCCACCCGCGCGCCAAAGCCCTGGTACAGCGCAGCGCGGCCATAGCCAAACTGCAGGTTATCGATGGCGATCATGAACAATCCGTAAGAACATGTTCAAGGTATTTTCGGGGTCGCACAAGTACCTTGCCGGGATGGGATGCAAGGCGCGGTGCGCAGTGGATAGCCCGGCTATCCACAAGCGCCGCAACGCCGCAGACCGCCCGGCAAGGCACTTGCCCGCAGGGTTGGAGTGAAATCGGCCGACAAAGCCGCCCCGGCTGCTTGCATGGGCACGAGCCCATGCGGCGCACCCGAGGCATCCACTTATCCCGATTGCACCCCAATGCGATCCCCGAAAAGACCTTGAACAGGTTCTCCCCCCACCGGCGAGGGCGCGCGGATTATCACACGGGCACGGCCGTGGTCGCCTTCACCCGATCGAGCACAAAACTGGTCTTGCAGTCCTGCACGCTGGGGTGCTTGAGCAGCGTGTCCATGATGAAGCGGCTGTAGTGCGCCATGTCGGCCACCACCACGCGCAGCAGGTAGTCCATCTCGCCGGTCAGCGAGGCGCATTCCACCACTTCGGGCCAGGTCTGCACGCTGGCGCGGAACAGGTCCATGGGGTTGCGCTTGTGGCTTTCGGTGTGTTTTTCGAGCCGCACGTTGAGGTAGGCCGTGAGCCCCAGCCCTACCGCTTCGGGCGGCACCAGGGCCACGTAGCGGTCGATCACGCCGCTGTCCTCCAGCCGCTTGACGCGGCGCAGCACAGCGCTGGGCGACAGGCCTACCTGCTCGCCGATCACGTCGTAGGTCTCGCGGCCGTTCTCTTGCAGACGGCGCAGGATGGCGCGATCCAGCTTGTCCAATGCGTCAAAAGCTTTCATTGCGCAGGATTCTACGGAATCCAGGTATTTTTTCGCCGCCCATATTGCAGGCACGGGTATGTCCCGATAGTGACAGCAGCCATCTCCCCAAAAAATAAACCCTGCGAAAAAGAACGACCGTTCTATTTTGCAAACATAAGAAATCACATCAACGGAGACAAACACATGATCGGATTCTTCAGCCGCTTGTTGCGGCGACTGGTGCTGGCAGCAACGGCGGGGTTGCTGCTGGTGGGCGGGGGCGCGCAGGCGCAAACGGGCTACACGCAAACGCGATATCCCGTCGTGCTGGTGCACGGGCTTTTTGGCTTTGACTCGGCGCTGGGCATCGACTACTTCTACGGCATCCCCGACGCGCTGCGCCAGGGCGGCGCCAAGGTCTACGTGGCCCAGGTGTCCGCCGCCAACAGCACCGAGGTGCGGGGCGAGCAGCTGCTGACCCAGGTCAAGACCATCCTGGCCATCACCGGAGCTGCCAAAGTGAACCTGGTGGGCCATTCGCACGGCGGCCCCACCACGCGCTATGTGGCTGGTGTGGCGCCGCAGCTGGTGGCCTCGGTCACGTCCATCGGGGGCGTCAACCGGGGTTCGCGCGTGGCCGACATCCTGCGGGGCGCGGCGCCTGCAGGCTCGGTGTCCGAGGCTGTGGCCAATGCGGCGGCCAAGGCGCTGGTGGGTTTGATCAACCTGACCTCGGGCGGCACGGGCCTGCCCCAGATGCCCACGGCCGCACTGGACTCGCTGACCACTGCGGGCTCGGCCAAATTCAACAGCCGCTTCCCACAGGGGGTGCCCACCTCTGGCTGCGGCAATGGCGCTGAACTGGTGAACGGCGTGCGCTACTACTCCTGGACCGGCACGCAGCCGCTGACCAATGTGCTGGACGCCAGCGACGGCGTGCTCAGCGTGCTGAGCCTGACCTTTGGCGAGGCCAACGACGGCCTGGTGTCGGCCTGCTCGTCGCGCCTGGGCAAACACCTGGGCGACTACCGCCAAAACCACCTCGACGAAGTGAACCAGCTGCTGGGCCTGCGCGACTGGTTCTCTACCGACCCAGTGACGCTGTACCGCCAGCATGCCAACCGCCTCAAGCAACAAGGCCTGTAAACCATGACCCATCGCACCTGGGCCAAACCTGTTTTGCTCCTGGTCATCGCCTCGGCCGCCGTGGCCTGGTGGCTGGTGGGTCCTGCGGGCAGGCCCGGTGTGGTAGCCGGACCTGCGCAGGCGGTAAGCGCGGGCACGGCGCCCACCGGCACCCCAGGCCTTCACCCCGTGTCCACACAGGGGGCGGATGCGACCGCCTGGGCGCACCGCCGCAGCGGCGGCATCGACAGCACCGCCGACCCCTTGCTGGTGGACGGCCTGCGCAACACGCTGGAAGACCTGCTCCTGGAGGCAGGCGACACCAGCGACCCGGCCACGCTCAAGCAGCGCTTGGCTTCTCTGGTGGGTCACCACTTCCCCGTCGCCCTCGCCGCCCGCGCGCTGGCGCTGGCCGAGCGCTATGTGGACTACCGCGTGGCCCTGGGCCAGCTGCGTGCGCCCCAGGACCTGACCGACCCGCGCGCCTTGCGCGATGCAATGGATGCCCGCCACAAGGTGCGCCTGAAGTTGTTCGATGACGCGGAATACGACGCACTGTTTGCGCGCGAAGCCGAGCTGGACCGCTACACCCTGGCGCGCCTGGAGGCAGCCAGCAACGCCCAGCTCACCCCGGAACAACGCACCCAGGCGCTGCAACAGGCAGAGCGCGAACTCTCGCCCGAGCGCCGCGCCGAGCGCAGCGCCGCCACCGAGCACCTGACCGCCGCCGCGCAAACGGCCGCCTTCAACACCCAGAACGCCGACGCCTACACCCGCCACGCCGCGCGCAGCGCCCAATACGGCGAAGCCGCCGCGCATGCGTTGGCCCGGCTCGACCGGGAAGAGCAACTCTGGCAGCAGCGCCTGGACCAGTACAGCCAGGCCCGGGCACAGCAGGGCGATGGAGCCGCCGCACTCCAGCAATTGCGCCAGCAGCTTTTTTCTGCCGACGAACAGCCACGTGTGGACGCTGCGCTGGCCCTGCGCAAGCTGCAGGCCGCAACGCCCGGCTCCTGAGCCTGCGCGCCGTACCTAGCGTACCTATACCCGCAAACAGCGCCGACTCCTTGCGTAAAAATTTGACCATTCACAAGATTCCTGCAAATCAGAGACCAAAGCCTCTTGATTTCGCCAGAAACATGAGGCAGGGCGCGCCTACAGTCCATGACATTCATCAACGAATGCCGGAGACACCCCATGAACGCCGCCCTGCCGCAAGAAACCGCCGCCCAGTTCGAAGCCTGGGACAACCCGATGGGCCTGATGGGCTTCGAATTTGTCGAGTTCACCTCGCCCACACCGGGCGTGCTGGAACCGGTGTTTGAAAAGCTCGGCTTCACCCTGGTGGCCAAGCACCGCTCCAAGGATGTGGTGCTGTACCGCCAGAACGGCATCAACTTCATCCTGAACCGAGAGCCCCACAGCCAGGCCGCCTACTTCGGCGCCGAGCATGGCCCCTCCGCCTGCGGCCTGGCCTTCCGTGTGAAGGACGCGCACAAAGCCTACAACCGCGCGCTGGAGCTGGGTGCCCAGCCCATCGAGATCCCCACCGGCCCCATGGAACTGCGCCTGCCCGCCATCAAGGGCATTGGCGGTGCGCCTCTGTATCTGATCGACCGGTTTGAAGACGGCAAATCCATCTACGACATCGACTTCGAGTTCATCGAAGGCGTGGACCGCCGCCCTGTCGGCCACGGCCTCCACCTCATCGATCACCTCACGCACAACGTGTACCGGGGCCGCATGGGCTTCTGGGCCAATTTCTACGAGAAGTTGTTCGGCTTCCGCGAGATCCGCTACTTCGACATCCAGGGCGAATACACGGGCCTGACGTCCAAGGCCATGACCGCGCCCGACGGCAAGATCCGCATCCCGCTGAACGAAGAAGCCAAGCAGGGCGGCGGCCAGATCGAAGAATTCCTGATGCAATTCAACGGCGAAGGCATCCAGCACATCGCGCTGATCTGCGACAACCTGCTGGAGGTGGTGGACAAGCTGGGCATGGCCGGCGTGCCCCTGGCCACCGCGCCCAACGAGGTCTATTACGAAATGCTGGACACCCGCCTGCCCGGCCACGGCCAGCCCGTGCCTGAACTGCAGTCGCGCGGCATCCTGCTCGACGGCACCACGGCCGACGGCACGCCCCGCCTGCTGCTGCAGATCTTCTCCACGCCCATGTTGGGCCCGGTGTTCTTCGAGTTCATCCAGCGCGAGGGGGACTACCGCGACGGATTTGGTGAAGGCAACTTCAAGGCGCTGTTCGAGTCGCTGGAGCGCGACCAGATCCGCCGTGGCGTGCTGAACGCCTAAGTCATCAGACATCCAGGGTTTACCCTGAACAGGTGCCTATACTCCGCGCTCCCCGGAACTCAAAAGGATCCCGATGTCGCTCCGTAGCACCCTGTTCAGCATCCTTCTGGCCAGCGCAGCCACTGCCGCGCTGGCGCAGAGCCCGTCTGCCCCCCTCACCATCGTGGTCCCCTACCCTGCCGGGGGCCCGCTGGACATCTCGGCCCGCATCGTGGCCGAAGGTGCCGCAGCGCAATTGGGCTCCATCACCGTGGAGAACAAACCGGGGGCGGGTGGCAACACTGGTGCCGACCAGGTCGCCAAGGCCGGGAAGGCCAGCAACCAGGTGCTGATGGGCGCAGTGGCCACGCACGCGGTGAACCCCTGGCTGTACAAGAACTTCCCCTACAACGCCATCAAGGACTTCAAGCCCATCGCGCTGGTGGCCCGCACGCCCAACGTGCTGGTGGTCAGCGCGGCACAGGCCACCAAGCTGGGCATCAAGACCACGCCCGACCTGGTGCAGTACCTCAAGAAGAACCCCGACCAGGCCAAGTACGGCTCGGGCGGCAACGGCAGCATCGGCCACATCTCGGCCGAGATGTTCAAGTCGCTCACCAACACCAGGATGGGCCACACGCCGTTCCAGGGCTCCAAGCCCGTGCTGGCGGCACTGGAATCCGGCCAGGTGCTGATGGTGTTCGACAACCTGGCCTCGGCGCTGCCGCAGATCCAGTCGGGCAAGCTGCTGGCGCTGGGCGTGACCACGCTCAGCCGCAATGAGGCACTGCCGAATGTTCCCAGCATCAACGACAGCGTGCAGGGCTTCAACGTGTCCACCTGGTTTGGGCTGTTCGCGCCCGCTGCGCTGCCCGATGCCGACGCGCGCCGCTATGCCACCGCGTTCTCGGCCGCCATGCATTCGCCTGCGGGCAAAGAGAAGTTCAAGAAGATGGGCATCACGCCCGAAGAGCTGACGCTCGACGGGTTTGCGCAGTTTGTGCGCTCGGAAAACAGCAAGTACGAGTTTCTGATCCGGGCCGCAAAAATCAAGATCGATTAGCAGCTGCTTGGGCTGGTGCGCACCCCCGTCGCGGTGCGCCGACCATGGCGGCAAAGGAGAAAAAATGGGACAAGCCCCTGTCGTCTATGGCCAATCCACCCGCCCACCGCGTGGCGACTATTCGCGCGCCAACGTGGACTACACCTGCCCGCAGGACTACGCGAGCTACACCGCCGCCGACCACGACACCTACCGCCGTCTGTACGAGCGCCAGCGCGCCCTGCTGCCGGGCCTGGCGAGCCAGGCGTTCATCGACGCCCTGCCCTCACTGGGCGCCAGCGACCGCATTCCGCGCTTCGAAGAGGTCAACGAGCGTCTCTACAAGGCCACAGGCTGGGAGCTGGTGGGCGTGCCCGGGCTGATCCCCGAGGTGCCCTTTTTCACCTTGCTGGCCAACCGCAAGTTCCCGGTGACGGACTGGATCCGCAAGCCCGAGGAGTTCGAGTACATCGTCGAGCCCGACATCTTTCACGACCTGTTCGGCCATGTGCCGCTGCTGTTCAACCCGGTGTTTGCCGACTATGTGCAGCGCTACGGCCAGGGGGGTCTGAAGGCGCAGGGGCTGGGGTCTTGCGAAATGCTGAGCCGCCTGTACTGGTACACGATCGAGTTCGGGCTGATCCGCGAAGCGGGGCAGTTGCGGGCGTATGGCGCGGGCATCCTGAGTTCTTCGGGCGAGCTGGCGTATTCGGTGCAGAGCCCGGAGCCGCAGCGCATTCCGCTGCAACTGGAGCGCACCATGCGCACGCGCTACAAGATCGATACGTACCAGCAGACGTATTTTGTGATCGACAGTTTTGAGCAGCTGTTTGAGATGACGGCGGCGGACTTTGCGCCGATCTACGAGCGGCTGCGGGGGTTGCCAGAGTTTGCTGCGGATGAGCGGGAGGCTGTGGCGGCTTGATTTTTCCGAATGGAATCGGCTGCTACCGCCTGTCTATAAAGCATCAATAGCTACTATTTTCATAGCATTCAGCGGCCATGCAGGCTGAACCTCTTGAAGCCTTGGCGTGCACAGCCAGAGCGGCTGTTCATTCGCTATGCTAATGATAGCAATCAACACCCTATAGACAGGCGGAAGACACCATTTCAATCAAAAACTCACCCCCGCCCGACCTCCTCCAGACAAGCCATCATCACCTCAGGGTCAAACGCCATCTGCACATGCGCCACCCCTTCCACCAACCGGTTGTCCGCCCCCACCAACGCCGCCGTGGTCGCCGGAAACACGATGTTGTCGCAGTTCGAATACCAGCAGGTAAACAACGCAGCCCGCCCCGCCGGCTCCGCCCGCTGCAACGCCACCACCCAGTCCCCCGCCAGGCTCATCTGCCGCCCATTCACCGCGCGGCTGAAACGCCCCAACCACGTGCCCCCATGCGGCGTGCCCAGCGTCAGCACCCGGTGCACCCGCCCATCCGCCTGGTGCGCCCGCAGCCACGCCCGCACCGCCAAGCCACCCATGCTGTGGCACAACAACACCGGCGCCTGGCCCGTGGCCGCCGTCACTTGGCGCACAGCGTCTTCGATGATGTCGGCGTACGCGTCAATCGATCCCATCACCGGCTCCAGATTGACCGCCACATAGGCATGCCCCTGTGCTTGCAATGGCGCAAACCACGGCAGCCACAGGCCCCGGTTGCACATGAAGCCGTGCACGAGCACCACGCCGCGCTTTCCGGTGGGCTTGGAGGGTAGCCAGTCGGGCACGGACATGTGGCGAAACGGCTGGCGCCAGCAGAAGACCAGCAGCGCCACCCACACCTCCGCCCACCAGGCACCCACCACCTGCGACAGGCGGGCGCGGGGCGCAGCATCGGCACGGTTGGTGATATGCATCAGCACAAACTCCACCGCCATCACCACCAGGTAAATGCTGAGCGGCACCAGTGCCCCCAGCACGGCACGCAACGGTGAATGGGGCCACTGCCACACCAGCCAGGCGGCGATTGTCAGCAGGATGAACAGGAGCAGGATTCGTTGCCAGCGCGCGATCATGGTGGTGATGGGCAGATGTTGTAATTGACCAGCCGCATTGTGCGGTCTGACCACCGCCCGACACCGCACCCCGCAGAACGCAGAAAGGACCCCGCCCCATGGATGCCGCCCAGACCATCCGCGACTGCATCGCCGACGTGACCGCACTGCGCCTGCACCGCACGGGCGACCCGGCGCTGGGGGCGGCGGTGGGCAGCGTCAAAAGCCTGCAGGCACGGCGCTTTCGGGGCACCTATGCGGACCTGATGGGCTCGCCCTCGTTTGGCCCGGCGGCCCGGTTCTTTCTGGAAGAGCTGTACAGCGACACCGACTACACCGACCGCGATCTGCAGTTCGGCCGCATCGCCGGCACGCTGCAGACCATGTTCCCCCAGCCCGTGGTGGCCACGGCCGTGGCCCTGGCGGTGCTGCATGCGCAGACCGAGGGGCTGGACCAGGACATGGGCCGTGCGTGGCTGGCGCATGCTGCGGACGCAGCCAGCGACCCGACCCGCTACACCGCCGCCTGGCGCACTGTGGGCCAGCGCCATGCGCGCCAGCAGCAGCTGCAGCGCGTGCTGGCCATGGGGAATGACCTGGCACGCCTGACCCGCACGCCCGGCCTGCGGATGATGCTGCGCATGATGCGGGGCCCGGCCAACGCGGCCGGCATGGGCGCGCTGCAGAGGTTTCTGGAGGCGGGGTTTGACACCTTCGGCCAGCTCGCTCGCCAGCGCGGCGGCGTGGAGCAGTTCCTGGCCACCATCGAGCAACGTGAGCGGGCGCTGATGGACCAATTGTTCGATGCCGATCCTGTCACCTGCGGGACCCAGCTCGCCAACACACTAGGACAAGCCCGATAGCCCGCAACGCGCCCGCCTTCCACAATCTGTGCCCACCTATCAATGGCATTTGGCGAGCACAAGGAAACAAGCGCATGGAAAAGATCTGGCTCAAGAGCTACCCCCCGGGCGTCCCACACGACGTGAAGCCCGAGCAATACCGCTCTGTGGCCCACCTGCTGGAAGAATCGTTCCGCAAACACGCATCCAGTCCGTTCTCGGTCTGCATGGACCAGTGGATGACCTATGGCGAGCTGGAGCGCCGCTCGGCCGCTTTGGGTGCCTATCTGCAAAGCCTGGGCCTGGAGCCCGGTGCGCGCGTGGCCATCATGCTGCCCAACATCCCGCAGTTTGGCGTGACCATGGCCGCCGTGCTGCGCGCGGGCTACACCTGCGTGAACGTGAACCCGCTGTACACCGCGCGGGAGCTGGAGCACCAGCTCAAGGACTCGGGCGCCACGGCCATCGTGATCCTGGAGAACTTTGCCCACACGCTGGCCGATGTGATCGACCACACGGCCGTCAAACATGTGGTGATGGCCTCCATGGGCGACCTGCTGGGCTTCTGGTTTGGCAAATGGATCACCTTTGCCGTGCGCCACCTGGCCAAGATGGTGCCCGCCTATGACCTGCCCCTGTCGAACGGCCGCAAGGTCGTCACCTTCAAGAAGGCGCTGTCGCTGGGCGAGCACAAGTCGCTCACCCCGAGCCAGGCCACGCTCGATTCGATTGCCTTCCTGCAGTACACCGGCGGCACCACGGGCCTGTCGAAGGGCGCGGTGCTGACCCACCGCAACATCGTGGCCGCCACGCTGCAGGCCGAGGCCTGGTTCACACCGGCGCTGTCCAAGGTGGGAGACCTCAGTAAAGCCAACTCCATTGCCGCGCTGCCGCTGTACCACATCTTCGCGCTCACGCTGTGCCTGCTGGCCATCCGCCAGGGCTCCAGCCTCACGCTGATCCCCAACCCACGTGACATTCCCAAGTTCATTGCCGAACTGAAGAAGCGCCCCTTCCACATGCTGCCTGCGGTGAACACGCTGTTCAACGCGCTGCTGCAAAACCCGCAGTTCAAGGCGCTGGACTTCTCGCACCTGTGCGTGTCGCAGGCCGGGGGCATGGCGGCCAGCGAGGGCACCGCCAAGCAGTGGCAGAAGGTGACCGGCAGCACCATGATCGAAGGCTGGGGCATGAGCGAGACCTGCGCCATCGGCACCAACAATCCGGTGATCAGCACCACCTTCAGCGGCAACATCGGCCTGCCGCTGCCGGGCATCGATATCGCCATCAAGGACGACGAAGGCAACAGCCTGCCCCAGGGCGAGTCGGGCGAGATCTGCATTCGCGGCCCCAACGTGATGGTGGGCTACTACAACCAGCCCGAAGAAAACGCCAAGGCCTTCACGCCCGACGGCTTCATGCGCACGGGCGACATCGGCATCATGGACCCACAGGGCTACACCCGCATCATCGACCGCAAGAAGGACATGATCCTGGTGAGCGGCTTCAACGTGTTCCCCAACGAGCTGGAGCAGGTCATCAGCCTGTGCCCCGGCGTGGTCGAATGCGCTGCCATTGGCGTTCCCGATGAGAAGCAGGGCGAGGCCATCAAGGTGTTCATCATCAAGAACGACCCGGCCCTGACCGAGGACGAGGTGGCCAACTACTGCCACCAGAACCTCACCGGCTACAAGCGCCCCAAGTACATCGAGTTCCGTGACGAACTGCCCAAGAGCAACGTGGGCAAGATCCTGCGCAGGGAGCTGCGCAAGTAAAGGCCCCCCCTGAGCGGCTGCGCCATGCAGTGCGGCCGCTGCAGTCGGCCCTTCGGGGCCATCGTCCAAGCCCGCGCAGGCTGGGGTCGACCCAACGCGCCTGGGCCCTGCGGCAAGCAGTCTCTCCAGCACCAACGCAACGGGGTGCCCTCTTTTTGCACTCGGCGCAAGTGGCGGACTGTCTTTTCTCCGGTGCCATAGCTTCTGTGCACCACACGCATCCGGTGCTACATTGCGCACGCCCGGCGCCGCGTCGGGCGCCGCCCCACCCGCCAGAACACCCCAAGCCGCCTTTTCCGCACCGTGAAGTTCCTTCTTCTGGACGACCATCCCCTGTTCCGCCAGGCACTCCGGTCCATCACCCTGCGGCTGGACCCTGAGGCCACGGTGCTGGAATGCGCCTCCTACGACGAGGCGCAGGCCCTGCTGGCCGACGATGTGGACCTGGTGCTGCTCGACCTGCGTCTATCAGGGCTGGACGGCATGGAGATCCTGGCCACGCTGCGTGCCCAGCACCCGGCACTGCCCATCGTGGTGGTCTCGGCCTCCGAGGACCCGCACGAGGTGATGGCTGTGCTGCGCCTGGGTGCACTCGGCTTCGTGCCCAAGGCCTCTTCGGCCGAGGTGATGGAGCATGCGCTGCGGCTGGTGCTCGCGGGCGACACCTACCTGCCTTCGCACATCCTGCTCGACCCGCAGGCGCCTGCCGCACTGCCGAAGAACGGCGTGCTCGACCTGACGCAGCGGCAGAAAGAGGTGATGCGCCTCATGGTGCTGGGCGAGTCGAACAAGCAGATTGCACGCCGGCTGAACCTGGCCGAAAACACCGTCAAGGTGCATGTGACGGCCATCCTGCGCGAACTGAATGTGACCTCGCGCGCCCAGGCCATCGTGGCGCTGTTCCAGCGCGGTGACGGCCCCTCCTGACGGCACTGCAATGACGCCGCCGGACTCCGCCTGGGCCGAACGCATGCGCACCGAGCAGGTGCGGCTGATCTACCGCAACTACCCGTTCACGCTCAGCGCGAACTTCGTTCTCAGCCTGCTCGTGATCGGCGCGCTGTGGGGGACGGTATCCACCAGCATGCTGGTGGGATGGGGTGGTTTCAGTGGCGCACTCACCCTCAAAGGAGTGTGGGACTACCGGCGCTACCGGCATGCGCTGGCCGGGCCCGCCCCCCAGGCGGTCGAGACCGCAGCGCGCCATTTCGCAGAGATCGCATGGTGCACCGGCGCGATGTGGGGCGCCGCCGGGTTGTTGCCATTCTTCGTGCAGTCCGCACATTTCCACCAGATCGTGTTCCCGGCGATCACCGGCATGGCCTTTGGCGGTGCGGCCTTCTTGTCCACCGACCGGCGGCTGTTCTATGGGTACATCGTGCCCATGCTCGCCCTCACCCTGGTTGGCGCGGCAGGCATGCAGGGGCGCAACGGGGTCATCCTTGCCAGCCTGACGCTGGCCCTGGCTTTCGCCACACTGGCCTTCGCGCACAACGTGCGCGCGATGATCCAGCGTTCGCTGGTGCTCCGGTTCGAGAACATGGACCTCATCGACGCACTGAAGCGGCAAAAGGAACAGGCCGACTATGCCAACCTGTCCAAGTCACGCTTTCTCGCCGCCGCCAGCCACGACCTGCGCCAGCCCATGCATGCACTGGGCCTGCTTTTTGAATCGCTGCGCCCGCGCATCCAGGACGAAGCCTCGCAGCACCTGGTGCACAGCATCACCGCCACCATCCACACGCTGGAAGACCTGTTCAACGCCCTGCTCGACATCTCCAAGCTGGATGCGGGGGTCATCCCCCGCGACGTGCGGGCCATTGCGCTACAGCAAACGCTGGCACGGATCGAGGCAGAGTTCCGCCCCGTTGCCGAAAGCAAGGGCCTGCGTTTTGCCCTGCGCCTGCCTGCAGAGGGGCCCGTTGTGCACAGCGATGCGGCGCTTCTCGACCGCATGGTGCGCAATCTGGTGAGCAATGCCATCCAGCACACCCGGCAAGGAACGGTGCTGGTGACCTGCCGCCTGCGCCCGGGCAAGGTGCTCATCGAGGTGCGCGACAGCGGCCCGGGCATTCCGCAGCCGCTGCACAAGGAGATCTTCCAGGAGTTCTACCAGATCAGAAACCCGGAGCGGGACCGCAGCAACGGTGTCGGCCTGGGCTTGGCCATCGTGGAGCGCGTGGGCCGCATGCTCGGTCATCCGGTGCTGCTGCGTTCGGCGCCCGGCTGCGGCTCCACCTTCACCATCGTGCTGCCGCGCAGCACAGCCCCAGCCCCGACCACAGCAGCCACGACCACTCCAGTGGCCGAGGGCTTGCCATCGCTGCAAGGCCGGCGCATCGCCGCCATCGACGACGACCCCATCGTTCTGGAAGGCATGCGCCAGCTGTTCGAACACTGGGGCTGTACGCTGGTTGCGGCAGCCAGCACCGACGAACTGCTGGACCGCCTGGCAAAGGAGGGGTCGGTGCCAGACCTGGTGATCAGCGACTACCGCCTGCGCGACGGCGAAACCGGCGCACAGGCCATTGCCAAAGTCACGGCCTTCTGCGGACGCCCCTTGCCGGGCGTGCTCGTGACGGGCGACACCGCACCCGAGCGCCTGCGGGAAGCCGCCCACAGCGGCTACGCGGTCCTGCACAAACCCGTGCGCCCCGGCAAGCTGCGCGCCTTGCTGCTGCACCTGCTGGACGTTCGGCCTACGACTTAGGTATTAGCCGTTCAGTGCAATGGCCCATCGGGCCGCTTTGGCCTGAAATCAGGGGCATGAACGACACCCCCAGCATCGCCCGGTGTGCCCCCTGCCATGGGGATGCGCCACCACCAGGAGCCAACAGCCAGAGGCCATGCAGCACGCGCAGCCTGCAAAGCACTCCCGAGCGTGTGGTGGTGGCCGCCAGCCTCGCCCTGACCCTGGTGCAGATCAGCACCATCGAGACCTCCTGGCTGCTGGCCTTCATGCTGCCCGTGCAATGGGCACTGGTGTTCCGCCCGCTGGAGCACAGAGAGTGGGCCCTGTGCGCACTGGTCGCGCCCTTTTTTGTGCTGCAGAACTACATGGCGCTGCGCGCGGGTGCCTTTGCCTTCCACCAGCAGGACTTTTTGCTCATGCCCTGGCACGAGCCTGTGCTGTGGATGGGCTGGTACCTGCACCTGGTGCGCTTTGTGGGCCAGCCGCCCCAGTCTGTCCGCCTGCACGGGACGGCCTGGGTGGGGCTGCTGGCCACAGTCATCGCATTTTCGGCGTTCGGCGGCGACACACAGGCACTCACCCTGGCCGCATCGGTATCCAGCGCCTTGCTGCTCGCCATGTTCCACCGCCCGGGCGACCTGGCCTATGGCCTGTGCGCGGTGGTGCTTGGGTTGCTTGTGGAGTGGGTGGGCCTCAGCCAGGGCCTGTGGTCCTACCCCGAACCGGAGGCTGCCTCTATCCCCTCCTGGTCGGGCCTGATGTGGCTGTCGGTGGGGCTTCTGGGCCGACGCTTCGTTGTCCCGCTGGCCGAATGGCTGGTACAGCGGGGGGCCCGCCATGCATGACCGCAGCAACGCATTGACGATCAGGCACCTGGTCCAGGCACTCCGAAAGCGCGCCTATCTCCCGCACGGCATCCCATCGCAGGCCACGCCGGTCGGCGACCCACCCTCCAGTACACTGTTCTTGCACTCGGCGTTCCCCCCACAGCCCAGCGGCATGGGGTTCAAGATCCGGATCGCCCGCCGCACTTCGGTGCTGCAAGACGCGCTGGGGCTGCTCAACCGCCGCTATCGGCAACGGGGCTATGGATTCCAGACTCTGACCTTGTCGCCTGAACGCATGACCATCGTGGCCTATGAAAACAAGCAGGTGACCGGCACGCTCACCGTCCAGCTGGATCGGGGGCACGGATTGCTGTCTGACGAGTGCTTTCAAGAGCAGCTTGACGGATTCCGCGCACGTGGCGCCTCGCTGTGCGAGTTCACCAAACTCGCTACCGCGCCCCATGCCCCAACGCCTGCCACGCTGGCATCCCTGTTCCACGTGGCCTTCATCTTCGCGCACCAGATCAACCATGCCACGCATGCGGTGGTGGAAGTCAACCCACGGCATGTCGCGTTCTACACGCGAGTGCTGGGCTTCACACCGCACGGGGCCCCCCAGTCCAACCCGCGTGTGAAGGCACCAGGGGTTCTGCTGGTGGCAGATTTCCATCACATCGGGCGCCAGCTCCTGGCACGCGATGCCCACGGCTCCCGCGATGCGGGCGAGCCCCCGCCGTTCTTCTCGCACAGCTTCTCCAAGGCAGAAGCGCAGGGCATACGCCACCGCATCCAGGCCGCGCTGCAACAACAGGAGCCCGCTGCATGCTGAAGGTATCGGCGCTGGACCAGGCGCTGCAGGATTGGCGCTCCGTGCTCGGCACAGACAGCGTGTTGTCCGCCCCCAGCGCGGCCGCGTTGTACGGCGCAGGTGGCACACGCCGCATCCCCGCCGCCTTGCGCCCCACGCGCTCTGGCAGCGTGGCAGAGATCGTGCGCATCGCGGCACGGCATCGCGTGCCCCTGCACCCGATCAGCACGGGGAGGAACTGGGGCTACGGGGGGGCGCTCCCGCCCTCGGACGATTGTGTGGTCCTCGACCTGTCCCAGCTCAACCGCATCATTGCGGTGGACGCCGAGTTGGGCACCGCCACGCTGGAGCCCGGCGTCACCCAGGGACAACTGCGCTCGCACCTGGATCAGCGGGGCCTGCCGTTCATGGTCCCGACCACGGGCGCCGGCCCCAGCGTGAGCCTGGTGGGCAATGCGCTGGAGCGCGGCTATGGCATCACCCCACATGCAGACCACTTCGGCGCCGTGATGGCGCTGGAGGCCGTGCTGTCGGACGGCTGTGTGTACCGGCCGCGCCTGGGGGCGCTGGGCGGCGACCGCGTGGGGCATGGCTACAAGTGGGGCATCGGCCCGTACCTGGATGGCCTGTTCTCGCAGTCCAACTTCGGGGTCGTCACCCAGATGACCATTGCCCTGGCGCAACGCCCGCCGCATGTCGAGGCCTTCTACATCTTCCTGGACCGGCCAGACCAGCTGGCACCCACCGTGCAAACACTGCGCGGGCTCTTGCGCACGACGGGCGGGGTCATGGGCGGTGTGAACATCCTCAACGGCTACCGCCTCGCGTCGATGACCTGCCCCTACCCCGCAGCGGCCCTGGCGCGCGGCACGCCGCTGCAGCCCCGCGAGCTGGACGAACTGCTGCGGGACCACGGGCTGGGCGCCTACCTGGTGGTGGGCAGCGTGTATGGCGAGGCGCCCGTGGCCCGTGCTGCGGTGGCAACCATCCTGCGCGCCTTTGCCCACTGCAGCGGCCGCCGCGTGCGCCTGAACCGCGGCAGAGCCGGTCTGCTGCAGAGCCTTGCAGGACGCTTTCCTGGCATCGCGGCACGCCTGGGCTTCGGCCCGGACCAGGCCGCGCGCATGCTGAGCGCGCTGAACCTCATGGAGGGCATCCCCGACGATGTGGCGCTGCGCCTGCCCTACTGGAAATCCGGCGCCCCGCTGCCCGAGGACCTGACCGGCGCTCTGCGAAGTGGCGAGCGGGGGCTGATGTGGTACGCCCCCCTGGTGCCGATGGTGCCCGACACCGTGCAGACTTTCGAAGCCCTGGTGGACCGTGTCTGCCTGCAGCACGGGTTTGAGCCGCTGATCACGCTCACCAGCCTGTCTGACCGCTGCTTCGACAGTTCCGTGCCACTGCTGTTTGACGGCCGCTCCAGCGCCGACCACGAGCGCGCCCAGCGCTGCTTCGACATGCTGTTCGACGAAGGCCGCCAGCATGGCATCGTGCCCTACCGCATGGGTTCGCAGGCGTTCCACAAGCTGGCATCGCAAGGGGACGACCCGGCGCTTGCGCTGGCCCGCAGGGTCAAGCAGCTGCTGGACCCAGAGGGCATTCTTTCGCCCGGCCGCTACAACCTCTGAGAACGAGCAGCCCGCCCCGCGCCCCAGACGGCGAGGGCCAGGCAGCGACCACCACAGGCCCCTTCTCCGGGTTTTTACCGATTAGCAAACGTTTGCGCAAACGTTTGCTTTCGTTATCATTCAGTTCGCGACAAGGCACCGGGCACCCGCAGCCGCTCTTCCTCAAAAGGTCTGCCAAGGATTTCCCTCCACGCTGTCGGTCGCCTTCGTCCACATTCCAACCTGGAGACAAAACCCATGCGATTCACCCGCCGTTCCGTTCAGACCGCCGCCGCCCTCGCCGTTGTGGGCAGCCTGCTGGCCAGCCCTGCGTTTGCGCAGGACAAGCCCAAGATCGCGCTCATCATGAAGTCGCTGGCCAACGAGTTCTTCCGCACCATGGAAGACGGCGCCAAGGCGCACCAGAAGGCCCATGCCAAGGAATACACGCTGGTGGCCAATGGCATCAAGAACGAGACCGACACGGCAGCCCAGATCAAGATGATCGAGCAGGCCGTGGCCCAAAAGGTCAGCGCCATCGTGCTGGCCCCTGCCGACTCCAAGGCGCTGGTGCCCGTGGTCAAGACGGCCATCGACAAGGGGATCCTCGTGGTCAACATCGACAACCAGCTCGATGCCGACGCGCTGAAGGAAAAGAACATCACCGTGCCTTTCGTGGGCCCCGACAACCGTGCAGGCGCCAAGCTGGTGGGCGACCACCTGGCCAAGACGCTGAAGGCGGGCGACAAGGTCGGCATCATCGAAGGCGTGTCCACCACCTTCAATGCGCAGCAGCGCACCCTGGGCTACCAGGACGCCATGAAGGCCGCCAACATCACCGTGGTGGGCGTGCAGTCCGGCAACTGGGAGATCGAAAAAGGCAACACCGTGGCCGCCGGCATGATGCGCGAGCACCCTGACCTCGTGGCCTTGCTGGCCGGCAACGACAGCATGGCCCTGGGCGCCGTGGCCGCCGTGAAGGCCGCCGGCAAGACCGGCAAGGTGCAGGTGGTGGGCTACGACAACATCGGCGCCATCAAGCCCATGCTGCAGGACGGCCGCGTGCTGGCCACCGCCGACCAGTACGCCGCCAAGCAGGCCGTGTTTGGCATCGAGCTGGCGCAGAAGGCCCTGGCCGCCAAGACGCCCCAAGCCCAATTGCCCGCGCTGGTCAAAACCGACGTGGTGCTGGTGACCAAGGGCAGCAAGTAACCCGGCCACGGCCACTGCGACAACGCACCGCTGAGCATCCCCTGCCGCTCGCCCTGAGCCTGTCGAAGGGCTGCGCTACCGTCGCGCAGTTGGCTTCGACAAGCTCAGCCCGAACGGATTGCGGGATGCCATGGGTGCGCCCCATACTGCTTCGACCATGCCTACATCCTCCCCTGCCAACCCGTCCACACCCCTGCTCGCCATCCAGGCCATTGGCAAGGACTACACCGCCACCGTGCTCGATGGCGTGAACGTGGAGCTGTTTGCGGGCGAGGTGCTGGCGCTGACCGGGGAGAACGGCGCGGGCAAGAGCACGCTGTCCAAGATCCTCTGCGGGCTGGAGCAGCCCACGCGCGGTGGCATGGTGCTGGCGGGCCAAACCTACACGCCCACGTCGCGCCGCGATGCCGAGCGCCACGGCGTGCGCATGGTGATGCAGGAACTGGGCCTGGTGCCCACGCTCACCGTGGCCGAGAATTTGTTGATGGGCCGCCTGCCGCACCGGCTGGGCTGGCTACAGCGCGATGTGCTGCACGCCGCCGCCCGTGCGCAGCTGGCCAAGATCGGGCTCGACAGCATCGACCCCGCCACCCCGGTCTCGCAGCTGGGCATCGGCCAGCAGCAGATGGTCGAGATCGCGCGCAACCTGCAGGACGACACGCGCATCCTGGTGCTCGACGAGCCCACGGCCATGCTCACGCCGCGCGAGACCAACTACCTGTTCGAGCAAATCGCCCACCTCACCGCACGCGGCGTGGCCATCATCTACGTGTCGCACCGGCTCGAAGAACTGCGCCGCATTGCCGACCGCGTGGCCGTGCTGCGCGATGGCCGCCTGGTGGACGTGCGCCCCATGGCGGGCATGAGCGAGGACGACCTGGTGCAGCGCATGGTGGGCCGCGTGGTGAGCGACCTGGACCACCGCCCGCGCCGCCCCGTCGGCCCCGTGGTGATGAGCGCCCAGGGCCTGGGCCGGGGCACCGCCGTGCAGGACGTGAGCCTGGAGCTGCGGGCCGGTGAAATTTTCGGCATTGCCGGGCTGGTCGGGTCGGGCCGCACCGAGCTGGTTCGCCTGTTGTTTGGCGCCGACCGGGCGGACCAGGGAAGCGTCACCTTGCACCCGGAATTTGAACAAAAACAGCCTTCTGCGCGCGATGGACAAGCCCAATCAGCTATCAAAACAGTAGCAAATTCAACTCCAGTAGCAGCACCTGCCTCTCGCGTCCTGCCCCGGGGCTTTGCATCGCCCCTGCAGGCCATCGCTGCTGGCGTGGGCCTCGTTACCGAAGACCGCAAATCGCAGGGCCTGCTGCTCTCGCAGCCCATCCGCATCAACGCCACGCTGTCCGACCTGTCGGCCGTGTCGCGCGGCGGCTGGCTGCAGCGCGGGCTCGAAAGCCGCCTGGTGCAGGGCTTTGTGCGCACACTGGGCATCCGCTGCCGCAGCGCCGAACAGCCCGTGGGGCAGCTGTCGGGCGGCAACCAGCAAAAGGTGGTGTTCGCCCGCTGGCTGCACCGCGAAGGCCGCGTGCTGCTGCTCGACGAACCCACGCGCGGCGTGGACGTGGGCGCGCGCGCCGAGCTGTATGGCGAGCTGGACCGCATGGCCGCAGAAGGCCGCGCGCTGCTCATGGTGTCGTCCGACCTGCGCGAACTCATGGCCATGGCCGACCGCATCGGCGTGATGAGCGCAGGCAGCCTGGTGGCCGTGTTCGAGCGCGGCGAGTGGTCCGAACAATCGCTGCTGGCGGCCGCGTTCTCCGAGCCCGGCGGGCGCACCAGCACCACCCCTTCAACCTCTTCTCCTGTGACCGCATGAACGCCCCCACCGCATCTGCCGCGCCCGCTGCGGCGCCGTCCTCCGCTTCGGTCTGGCGCAGCCAGCTGGGCACCTACCTGGGCCTGCTGGCCGTGCTGGCGGGCATGGTGGCGCTGTTCTCGTCGCTGTCCGAATACTTCTGGAGCGCCGAAACCTTCATCACCATCGCCAACGAGATCCCGGCCCTGGCCGTGATGGCCGTGGGCATGACCTTTGTGCTCATCATCGCGGGCATCGACCTGTCGGTGGGCTCGGTGATGGCGCTGGCCGCTGCGACCTCGGCCGCCGCCATCCTGCAATGGGGCTGGACGGTGCCCGCCGCCGCCGCGCTGGCGCTGGCCACAGGCCTGGTGTGCGGCACCATCACGGGCGCCATTTCGGTGGCGTGGCGGCTGCCCTCGTTCATCGTGTCGCTGGGCATGCTCGAAGCCGTGCGCGGCAGCGCCTATGTGGTGACCGACTCGCGCACGCAGTACGTGGGCGATGCGATCTCGTGGCTGTCGGCACCCTTCTTTGGCGGCATCTCGTTCGCGTTCTTGCTGGCCGTGGTGCTGGTGGTGGTAGCACAGCTGGTGCTGTCGCGCACCGTGTTTGGCCGCTGCGTGGTGGGCATTGGCACCAATGAAGAAGCCATGCGCCTGGCCGGTGTGGACCCGCGCCCCATCCGCGTCATCGTGTTTGCCATGACCGGCCTGCTGGCGGGCCTGGCGGGCCTGATGCAGTCGGCCCGGCTGGAAGCCGCCGACCCCAACGCCGGAACCGGCATGGAGCTGCAGGTGATTGCGGCCGTGGTGATTGGCGGCACCAGCCTCATGGGCGGACGCGGTTCGGTGATCAACACCGCGTTTGGCGTGCTCATCATCGCGGTGCTGGAGGCAGGCCTGGCCCAGGTCGGCGCCAGCGAGCCCAGCAAGCGCATCATCACGGGTTTTGTGATCGTGGCGGCCGTCATCGTGGACACGCTGCGCCAGCGCCGCGCCAAGGTCTGAGAGACTGATCCCGCATCCAGCCGCCCCACTACCAACGACCTCATTTTTCTTTTTTGCATGGCTACTATCAAGGACGTTGCGCGCCACGCCGAGGTGTCGGTCACCACGGTGTCGCACGTGGTCAACGGCACGCGCCGCGTGAGCCCCGAGGGGCGCGAGCGCGTCGAGGCCGCCATCCGCGCCCTGGGCTATGTGCCCAGCGCCATTGCGCGCAGCCTCAAAAGCAACAACACGCGCACGCTGGGCATGCTGATCCCCAACAGCTCCAACCCCTACTTCGCCGAGATCGTGCACAGCGTGGAAGACCGCTGCTTTGGCGCGGGCTACAACGTCATCCTGTGCAACACCAACGACGAGGCACACCGCCAGGGCACTTACCTGCAGGTGCTGGCCGAGCGGCGCATCGACGGGCTCATCGTGGTCTCTACCGGGCATGACGCCACGCTGGCCACGCAGCTGGCGGGCCTGTCCATCCCCACCGTGCTGGTGGACCGCGAAATCGACATCGCCGGACAGCAGCCCTGCGACCTGGTGGAAACCGCCCACATGCAGGGCGGCCTGCTGGCCACGCGCCACCTGCTGTCGCTGGGCCACCGCCGCATTGCCTGCATTGGCGGCCCCGAAGGCATTGCGCCCAGCGAGCAGCGCATTGCCGGCTGGCGCACGGCCCTGGCCGACGCGGGCTGCGGCACCGGCGAAGGCCTGCTGTGGCACGGCAACTTCACCAGCCAAGGCGGCTACGAAGCCATGCACGCCGTGTTGCGCGCGCCCGAGCCGCCCACCGCCGTCTTCGTCTGCAATGATCTCATGGCCATGGGCGCGCTGTGCGCCGCGCACGAGCGCGACCTGCGTGTGCCCGAGGCACTGTCCATCGTAGGTTTTGACGACATCGAATTGGCCGCCTTCACCAGCCCACCGCTCACCACCGTGGCCCAGCCCAAGCAACGCATCGGCGCGCTGGCCGTGGACATGCTGCTGGAGCGCATCGACGGCAAGCGCCAGGACGCGCGCAAGGTGATGCTGCAGCCCGAGCTGCGCGTGCGCTCTTCCACCGCGCCAGCCCCGGGGGCCGCAGCATGAGCAACAACCCATTGAATGCCTCACCTCGCATCGCCGTCGTCGGCAGCCTGAACATGGACCTGGTGCTGCAGGTGCAACACGCGCCGGGCCCTGGCGAGACCGTGCTGGCCGACGCCCTGCACCTGGTGCCCGGCGGCAAGGGCGGCAACCAGGCAGTGGCCTGCGCGCGCCAAGGCGCCCAGGTGGCCCTGTTTGGCCGCGTGGGCGATGACGGCTACGGCCACACGCTGCGCGCCGGGCTCGATGCCGACGGCATCGACCACAGCGGCGTGCAGACCGACACCGACACCACCACAGGCGTGGCCGCCATCACGGTGGAAGCGACAGGGCAAAACCGCATCGTGGTCGTGCCCGGCGCCAATGGCCGCTTTGTGCTGGACGCCGCCGCGCTGGGCGCTGCGCTGCAGGGCGCAGGCGGCCTGGTGCTGCAGTTCGAAACCCCCCTGCCCCAGGTACTGGCCGCCGCCGAGATGGCCCATGCGGCGGGTTGCCCGGTGGTGCTGAACCCCTCACCCATCCAGCCCCTGCCCGATGCGATGTGGCCGCTGGTGCACACGCTGGTCGTGAACGAGGTGGAAGCCGCCGCCCTGGCAGGCCAGAGCGTGACCACGCCCGCCGATGCCGCGCAGGCCGCGCAGGCCCTGCGCGCCAAGGGCCCCACCCAGGTGGTGGTGACCCTGGGCGCCGCCGGTGCCGTGGCGGCCGATGCCGCAGGCAACCGCTACCACCCCGGTCTGGTCGTGCAGGCGGTGGACACCACGGCCGCAGGCGACACCTTTCTGGGCGCGCTGACCGTGGCACTGGCACGCGGCGAGCCACTAGATGCCGCCGTGCGCGAAGGCATCCGCGCATCGGCGCTGTGCGTCACCCAGCCGGGCGCCCAGCCCTCCATCCCCACCCGCGCCGCCGTGGTGCAAAGCCCCCAACCGCCCGCCTGGAGCCCCCTGTGAAACGCACCGCCCTGCTGCACGCCGAACTCTCCCACGCCATCGCCACCTTGGGCCATGGCGACATGCTGGTGATTGGCGACGTGGGCCTGCCCATTCCCCCCGGTCCGCGCCGCATCGACCTGGCGCTCACGCCCGGCATCCCGGCCGTGGCCGATGTGCTGCGCGTGGTGCTGGAAGAAATGCAGATCGAGAAAGCCGTGATCGCCACCGAAGCAGTGGAACGCAACGGGGGCCAGTTGCCCGCCTGGTGCCAGCTGCCGGTCACTCCCCAGGCGGTTTCGCACGACGATTTCAAGCGCCTGACCCAACAGGCCCGTGTGATGGTGCGCACGGGCGAGTGCACGCCGTACGCCAACGTGATCCTGGTGGCAGGCGTCACGTTCTGACACCACCTGCCCCCGCCGGGGGCGATGGCTTACGGGTTTTGGAGAAGGTCTGAAGGGGTGCTCCTGCGGTACGCTGGGTTGGTACCGTCTGCCTGCCCCCATGCCCAGTTCTGCCCCCCACGACTTGCTCCCCCCCGAAATCACCGTCCTGGAGCGCGGCTGGCTGTCGGCCAACAACATCCTCTTCATCGGCCACCACGACACGGCCATCGTGGACACCGGCTACTGCAGCCATGCCGACCAGACCGTGGACCTGGTGCGCGGCGCGTTGGCTGGCCGCGCGCTGGACCGCGTGCTCAACACCCACCTGCACAGCGACCACTGCGGCGGCAACGCGGCGCTGCAAAAGGCCTGGCCCGGTGTGCTCACCGCCATCCCGCCCGGCCAGGCCGACCATGTGCGCCAGTGGGACGCCTATGCGCTCAGCTACACCCCCACGGGGCAGGAATGCCCGCCGTTCCGGGCCGACACCTTGCTGATGCCGGACTCGTGTGTGCTGCTGGGCGACAAGCCCTGGCAAGTGCATGCGGCGCCGGGGCACGACCCACATTCGGTGGTGCTGTTCGAGCCCCAGGGCCGCGTGCTGATCTCGGCCGATGCGCTGTGGGAAAACGGCTTTGGCGTGGTGTTCCCCGAGTTGGAGGGCGACAACGCGTTTGCCGAGGTCGCCGCCACGCTGGACGTGATCGAAAAACTGTCACCCCAGGTCATCATCCCCGGCCACGGCCCCGTGTTTGCCGATACCCCCCGCGCCATCGACGGCGCCCGCCGCCGCCTGGACAGTTTTGTGCGCAACCCCGGCAAACACGCGCTGTATGCGGCCAAGGTGCTGCTGAAGTACAAGCTGCTGGAGTGGCAGCAGATCCGCATGGCCGACCTCACGGCCTGGGCGCAGGGCACGCCGTATTTCGGCATGCTGCACCAGCGGCATTTCGGTGATCAGCCCGAGGGGGAGTGGCTATTGAGCCTGGTGGATGACCTCGTAAGGTCGGGGGCGGCGGTGCGGCAGGGGGACGTGCTGCACAACGTGTGATATGGCTTGGCCGGGGTGGGACAGCTTTGGGCCCTGAGCCGCCAACCAGTTAGGAGCTCCAAAGCCGTCATTCAGCCAGGCCGCAACTGCAAGGCCAAGGAGTCCAACGGGCTGGCGGTTCCTGCGGCAGCGACTTTCAGGACATGGGTATAGATCATCGTCGTACTCACGTCCGAGTGCCCCAGCAACTCCTGCACCGTGCGAATGTCGGTGCCCGACTGCAACAAGTGCGTGGCGAAGCTGTGGCGCAAGGTGTGCACAGAAACGGGTTTGCAAATGCCCGTCTGTGCCACAGCCTTCTTTAGTGCGCGCTGCAATCGCTCCTCATAGACGTGATGCCGCCGCCAAACACCCGTGCGAGGGTCCACCGACAGGGATGAAGCGGGGAACACCCAGAACCATCCCCAGCGCTGCCCCACGCCGGGGTATTTGGTCTCCAATGCATGCGGAACGTCCACGCCACCGCACTGCGCTTGCCGGTCTTGCTCCCACAGCGCGCGTGCAGCCAGCACCTGTTGGCGCAACTCGGCTGCCAGGCTGCGCGGCAGCATCACAACCCGATCCTTGTCGCCCTTGGCCTGGCGTACCACGACCACCCCACGGTCAAAATCTACGTCCTTGACCCGCAAGCGCAGGCCTTCCATCAGCCGCATGCCCGTGCCGTACAGCATGCGGCCCAGCAAGGCCATATCGGCCGGCAACGCCGATAGCAGAGCAGCCACCTCGGCTACCGTCAAAACCGAGGGGATGCGCTTGGGCGTGCGCGGGCGCTGCACGCCATCGAGCCATGGCAGGTCCATGCCCAACACCTCGCGGTAGAGGAATAGCAGTGCACTCAACGCTTGGTTGTGTGTGGCAGCCGCCACCCGCCGCTCGTTAGCCAACATGGCTAGAAAACCTTCGATTTCCAGCTGCCCCATGTCTCGTGGATGCCGCAAGCCGTGCCATTTCACGAACATGCGCACCCATTGCACGTAGGCTTGCTCGGTGCGCAGGCTATAGTGTTTGTAACGAATTCGCTCACGAACCTGGTCCAGCAACCGTGTGGCGCGCAACACAGGAGGGGAGGCGGGTTTCATGGCTGAATTTGGTACTGTATTTTCATACAGCATATACGCCGCCAAGCTAGGCTACAAGCCCATTTCCGCATTTTTTTCGCGCCAATTTAGACCGCAAGCGCCAGATATGGCCTGCGGCTTGGTGCGGTCTACATTACGTTATGTGTCAGTACAAATCAGGAAGCGATTTCTATGTCAGATAAGGGTTTAAATTCTCTGATACCAGCTTATAAGAAGGCTTTTGCTAGTGGGGAAATTCAAAAGACTTATCAAAGTTTAGTTGGCATCGCTCAAAGCCTTAGAACTGATTTCTTAAAAACATGTGAGGGCAATTATACGGTCGCAAATGTACTGCACGGTTACATCGACTTTACCTACTTCTACCTGCAAAACGATTACCTTAAAAAACGAAAACTTAAGTTCGCTATTGTGCTAAATCACCAGCAGGCGCACTTCGAGCTTTGGCTGCTTGGTCAAACAAAGAACGTACAGATTAGCAATTGGAAAAAATTAAAAGGTTCAAAGTGGGTAAACGAAGAGTCGATGCCAAAGTATTCAGTTTTTGAAATTGTCTTGTTGCCTGCTCCTGACTTTGACAATTTCAAAAAATTGTCAAAGTCCATTCACAGTGCGTTTGGCTCGGTATCAAAAGAAATTTTTAACACGCTTGAGGCGTACAAGTAATGACACATAACAAACCACTCAAGTTCGCTCCACTTCGTTCCGCCGGACGTCGCTACGCGACGCCGCTTAGTTAATCGTTAGCCATCAGGA
The DNA here is from genome assembly GCF_054950075.1 of Acidovorax sp. Q11. NCBI lineage: Bacteria > Pseudomonadati > Pseudomonadota > Betaproteobacteria > Burkholderiales > Comamonadaceae > Acidovorax > Acidovorax sp. Q11. The sequence goes on from NZ_JBUDZG010000018.1 coordinate 98,108, forward strand.
GAGACAACCGTTGTTCGGACTATTCAAGAAGGCGCCGCCACAACCGCCTGAGCCGCCAAAGCGGTTTCCGCCGGTCCCCGATTGGCAGCCCAGCGTGCAGCAGCCACTGGACAGAATCGCTGTTGATTTCCATGCAACCGTAACCCACCATTTCCATCTCGATCTGACCCACCCTGGCTCGTGAACTTCACGCTCACGTTGTGGATAAGTTCTTGGCTGTCTTCTCCTTCTTGGTGGTCTGTGGCGG
>NZ_JBUDZG010000019.1:0-97807 GCF_054950075.1 Acidovorax sp. Q11
CCACGAGCGCATCAAGCTCCGGCTGCAGGGGCTCAGTCCGGTGGAATACCGATTGAGAAGCACCGCCTAATCGGCGGAATCGTGACCGTCCAACTTCTGGGGGTCAGTTCAAAACCGGGGCGATTCACTGGTCAAAGACCTACAAGCCTTTAGAGAAGAGACGAAAGACCTGCGAGCAAAGCTTGAGCAGCGCAGCACGGAGATATTCGCCGTCCTCAGCGAACTGCGCGATCGATTGCCGACGATCCCGACCAGCGATCCGGTGCAGTCCACCGTGAAAACTCGCAAAGCACGAGCTAAAGCGAGCAATCGATCGAACTAGCCAATGTTGGTCCAGCGATTGCGTTGAATCTATCGACCGGCCGTGAGGCTTGACGTTTTCCCTTCATCAGCCTTGACGTTTTCCCTTCAGCGGATGTTGGAGCAAGAAGGAACGGCCTTCTCCGATGATTTTGATATTTTACATAATATACAGACGCTGGATTGATTTCAGCAGGGCGGCGCGCAGCTCGGGCGATTTCACGCGCTCGGCGGCCTGATCCAAGATGATCGCCTCAGGCGGTGCGCCTATGAATTTTGCGATGCGCACGGCGGTCTCTTCGTCAAGGGTGGCGATCTTATTTCGATAGCTAGAAACCGTTTGCCTGCTTAGGCCGATGGCCTTTGCTATGCCGTAGTCGCTCTCGATTCCTCGAAGGCTCTTGGCCTTGTCAATCCATTCTGCTGCTTTCATTTCGTCGGCTCCTTAGGAGATGTGTCTTAGGGGGTGATGCATGGTAGTCGGCAGTCGGTTGACGTGCAACGCGCAAACCCGCGCGACGTCGTGCATCGTTTGACACGTCAAAAGCAACCCGACTACAGTCCATCCCGTCAGCGGCCGGGGCGGTCACTTTCGTCGGTTCCCCCGCCCTCCGCTGGCCCCTTGTGGGGCGTCAACGTGGGGACCGGCGAAGGGAATCGACGATCATGAAACTTGCAATGGATACCCGGTTCGCTGGGCGCCTCTATCTCTGCCGTTGGATCGGCGGGCGGCTCATCTGGAGTTCGCACCGTGAGCCGGTCGAGGTGTCACATGACAAGGCCGCGCTGTTCGAGGAATTCCGGCAGGCTGGTGTTGTCAAGTTCGAAAGCGTCGGCGTCGATGTCGTCGGGGTCTGTTCCTTCAACTATGTCGATCTGGAAGTAGTTCGGGTCCAGCTCCTCGCCCTCTTCAAGGTCATCCGCGAAGTCGTTCATGGTGCGGATGTCGGCCACGATCCAATTTTTGCCAGCGGCGTTGGTCAATATCTCGCCCTTGGTGGGTCTGCGCATGTCGGTTCTCCTGTGAAAACCGCCACTGTAGCGGCGGGGGGCTGAGCCATGGCCTTCCACAAAGAAATCATGCTGGCGGCTGCTGTGTCGCTGGTCATCACAGCAGAGCGCGGCGGTGCCGTGCACGTGGGCGTGAAGGCGGGGCCTTTCATGCGTTCCTATTCGATCACGATGAAAAAGCTCGATGACATCGTGGAAGCGCTGCTGAATGCGCGAATCGAGGCGCGGCCATGAAATACCTCCTGCTCGCCATCCCCACCGGCTACGCCGTCGCCTACCACCACGCCAGCGCGGGCCTGGTGGCCCTGTCTGAACACTGGGAGCGCTCCAGTGCCGAGGCTGAGGTGCAGCGCCTGAACGCTGAACACCAGGCCCGCATGGCCCTGGCCGCTTCCTGCCGCCAGCAATTCCGCCAGCACTACCGGCCAGAGCGTCGGCCTGTGCGGTGGTTTCCTGATGATGAGTTTGCATGAGCAGCGCGGCGTTTCTGAGCTGCCATGGGCGAAGTGCTTCTGCAGGCTGGTACCGCTCGCGCTGTGCAATGCCTATGCACTGGGTGGTGGCCGAGTGGGGGCCGTGGGGCACGCCCTTTTGGCTCACGGCATCGCGGAATTACTGCGCGGTCGTTGATGATTTCGGGACGCTGGTCCGGGTGAATACATGACTACCGGCCGCGCCTCCCGCAACTACGCGGGCTCCCTGTTCCTGACCTGGGAACGCATCCGCCTGAACACTCAGGTGGCCCGCTTCCCCTTGTCCTGGCAATCCCGGCTGCGCGACAAGCTGGGCCGCAAATCCACGCCTGAGAACCTGAGCCGCTGGGCTGAGGTGGTGGACAAGCTCTGTGCGTCTGAGAGAGGGGGCCTTAGGCCCGATGCCTCAGATAGCGAAATCTGCGAGCAGGCCGACATTACGGCGCGCGACTTTGGGCGGCGCCTAAGGCTGGTGGCCGGAGTGGCCCGCGCTAAGGGCATGTGCGAGCGCGGCATTGTGCGGTTGCAAGCATTCTTTGCCCGCCACCTGCTGGCGCGGCGTGGCCTGCTGGATGTGTGGCGCTGGAAGAAGGCCAAACACCGGCCGGGGGCCGTGGCCCGCATGGAGTGCGCGCGGTTCTGGCGCCGGGTCTATCGCAGGCTGCATGCCCGCACTGTCGAAGCCGTGGCCGTGGGCATTGGCCTGGTTCGCAAGACGGCGGGCCTGTACTGCAGCGATGACGCGGTACAGCGCAGCAGGGCGGGGGACTTGCGTTGCACGGCGGTGCTAGACACGGTGGTAGCCGTCAATGACCACGCGCAGGCGTACCGCCTGGCAGAGCTGGCCGCCAAGGGTGTGGCGAATCAGGAAATCCGGCGCCATGAGCTGTTGACGCGCATTGCTGGATTTGAGCTGATCGCCAAGGAGTGCGGCCACTTCGCCATGATGGTCACGGTAACCTGCCCCAGCCGGTTCCACGCGGCCAAAACAACGGCCAGCGGCCAGGTGGTGGACAACCGGAAGTATGAAGACCTGACCCCGCGCGATGGACAGGACTACCTGGCCAGGCAGTGGGCCAGGTGCCGGGCCATGGCGGCACGGTGCGGCCTGGAGTGGTACGGATTCCGCATCGCTGAGCCGCAGCACGATGGAACGCCCCATTGGCATCTGCTGCTGTTCATGCCGCACAGCACGGATGGGCTAGACACGCAGGTGATGTTGCGGGCGCTGTTCCTGGCCTACTTTCTGGACAACGACAGCCCAGACGAACCAGGGGCAGAGCAATACCGCGTCGATTTCGAGCTGATCGACTGGGCGCGCGGCTCGGCGGTGGGCTATGTCATCAAGTACATCAGCAAGAACATAGACGGCCACGGCGTGGGCGTGGACCTGTTTGGCAACGATGCAGTGACCAGCTCGCAGCGCGTGCGGGCCTGGGCCAAAACGTGGCGCATTCGACAGTTTCAGCAGGTGGGCGGCGCCCCAGTGGGCATATGGCGCGAGCTGCGCCGCGTGCACCCGGACAACGTGCCGGACACGGCTCCGCAGCCGCTGCGCGAGGCTATCAGCGCAATGAACGTGGCGAAGGTAGAGCCCGGCGTGCAGTCGCTGGCCTGGGCCAAGTACACCAAGGCGCAGGGCGGCGTGCACACCTGCCGCGCAGCGCTGCGCGTGAAGCTGATCAAAGAAAAGCAGGGCAAAAAAACCAAGTACGGCGAGCCATCGCCAGATCGCACCGTTGGCGTGTGGTCGGCGGGCGTTGAGCTGTTTGTGCCTGAGCACATGGCCCACATGAAGCACGCGGCCCCCGTGGAGCGGCCGGTGTTGTTCGGTGTGCATTCAGAGCGCGCGCAGTGGTTGATGGGCTGTGCGTCGGTGGTGGCTGCGCCGGGCGCAGGCGAGCAAGAAAAGGCGGCTGCTGTGGCAGCTGCAAAGGCGCGGGCGCTGGCCCTGGGCGCCGTGGTTTTTGAGCGCAGCCGCGCAGCGGCGAGCACTCGGATTCATGTCAATAACTGTACGCGCCCTGATCCGGGTGCGCGGTCCTCTTTTGCGCCGGTTGTGCGCCTTCGGCCGAAGCTGGGGGTGTTCAGGCGGTTTGAAGCCGCGCCGGGCGGTTCCCGGAATCAACTGGAGTGAAAAAATGAACCGTTTTTCTGTTTGGACTGCCGTGCAAGTGAAGCGCGAAGACCATGAGCGCTTCGGCCAGGCTGGCACCGTGTACGAGGTGAGCCAGGACGTGCCCGAAGAGGTGGTGGTGAAGTTCGATACCGATGGCAACTATGTCGCCGTCGCCGTCGAAGACCTGAAGGCGCTGTGATGCCGCGCATCGGTGAAACCCCATGCTGCAACCCCGCCTGCACGTGCACCGATGCCACGGTGAACCAGACGGGCGGGGGCAAATTGCAAGCCAAGTGCCACAAGTGCGGCACCGAACGCTGGGCGCCGCTGGGCACCAAAGCCCACCGCGATCTGATGGCGCAAACGCGCCTGGATGACGAGGGGGACCAGTACCAAAACGACCCCCCTCCGTTACCTGCTGAACCGATGACGCCTGAGCGGGCGAATCGACTGGCGCCGCCATACACGGCCGGAAAAAAACACACCCTGCTGGGGTAGTCCATGAAAACACCACAAGAACCCACCGACAACCTCGAAAACCTGGCCTTCTCCCCAGTCGATGGCCCAGCCCTCGGCGCGGGCCAGGCGGCGCAGGATGCCGCGGCCGACGAGGCTGCAGCGCAAGAGGCACAGATGCTGCAGGCCGTGAGCCTGGGCGTAGCAAAGATCGTGTTTGCGGGCCTGCGGGCCGTGCGCTCGGCCATTGCCAAGAGCATGCCGGAAATCATGGAGGAGTGGCCCGACGAGGTGCTGCGCGGCCCGGCCGATGCCGCTGCCCCAGTGCTGCAGCGGTACATGACGCGCCTGTCTGAGCTGGCAGGGCGCAACCCTGAATTGGCAATGCTGGTGGTGTCACTGGTGCCCCTGGCCATGGGCTACGTCACGGCCCTGGACAAGCACAGCCGCACCGTGGAGGCCGTGCCCGTGAAGGAATCCGCGTGAAGCCGTTCCGCTGGGCTGTGTTCGGCGCCACCGGCACCGGCAAAACCGCCTGGACCCTGCAGCAACTGCGCGCCATGAAGCCCCGGCGCCTGATGGTGTGGGACCCCAAGCATGACCACACGCTGCAGGATCTGGGCACCGGCTACCGGGACTGGGCCGAGTTCGTGAGGGCCTGCAAGGCGAAGGCCTTCCAGGCGCGCTACCTCATGAACCATGACTGTGACCAGCACGAGCAGTTCGCCGCCTTCTGCGCGCTGGCCTGGCGTGAGGGCAACGTGGTGATGTTCGTGGATGAGCTGGCCGAGGTCACACAGGCCAGCCGGGCGCCCGGGGCCTGGCGCAAGATCGTCAACGTGGGCCGGTCCTACGACGAGGGCAAAAAGTCCATCAGCATCATCGGCGCCAGCCAGACGCCGACCGAGGTGGACAAGTCCTTTTTGGGCAACTGTGACCTGATCCACACCGGCCGCCTGGGCAACGTCAGCGCGGCCAAGCTGTTCGCGCAGCAGTGGGGCATCAGCGCGGCCGAGATCAGCGGCCTGCCACCCCTGCACTGGTTGGAAAAACGCGACACATCGCCGGAAATCAAACGCGGCGTGCTCACTTTTTCACAGCGGGGGAAGGCCGTAAAACAAGGGTCTTAGGCGCAACGCCTTAGGCGGTGCGTTTTGCATTTTGTCGGGCCGGGGTTGTCATCGGGGCATCGTTTCAACAACCCCGGATGCCTGAGGTCCCGACATGAACCTGACCACTTCCCAGCTCACCAAAATTGCAATCGCGCTGGGCGGTTGCTTCGCCGCGTACAAGTTCATCGACAACCCGGCCGCGCGCACCATGGCGCTCGGTGTGGCCGGTGTCATCGTGGCCCGCCAGGTGCCCTACATCCAAGACGCACTGAACTGATCGGGGCACGCTATGAACAAGCAAATTGCCCTTGATCCGTTCCAGAACGTTGTCAATTCCGGGGTCGCGATCTCGGACCTGAACAAGCTGCTCGGCTCGGTGCTGGAAAAGCTGACCCTCACTTTGGGCGGCACCTTCACCAAGTCCATGATCACCAAGATGGAGCTGAAGGCCAATGCGAAGGTGATCTGGGAGTCTGACGGCTCCAAGCTGGAAGCCTCCAACCTGTACAACGGCGGCGCCTCCGATGTGACGGTCCTCAAGATTGACTTCATGGACCGCAAGGCCATCACGCCCAACGCGCGCCAGGCCGGTGCCATCGACCTGTCCGCAGGCTCGGGTATCACCACGCTGCGTTTCGAGGTGACCATCGCGGGCGCCACCGGCCCCACGCTGGTCGGCTTTGCCGATGTGTCGCCTCCAAACGGCTCGGATGAGGAGAAGGGTATCCGTGGCCTGATCGCCCGGCGCCACCGCGTCACGCAGGTGATCGGCGCCGCTGGCACCTTTGCGCTGTTGCTGCCCCACATCGATCCCGTGGGCGGCGGCTCCAACTACCGCCGCGTGTACATCTACAGCGCCAACATGACGGCCCTGAAGACCGTGCGCGAAGGCGTGACGGAGCACGAGCTGACCAAGTTGCAGAACGAAGCGGCCCAGAAGGACAACTTCAAGGTGCCGCAGGCCAATCTGGTGGTGTTTGACCCGGTGCAGGACGGCCAGCTCTCGGGTCGCACCTGGGATACCCGCCTGGCTGTCGGCATCCGCTCGGCCATCTTCTACGGCACGTTCTCCGCTGGTGAAACCATCACCATCGAAACCGAAGAACTGCTGCCCTACGCGGCCTACTGACCATGGACCAAAACGCACTCATTGCGCAACAGGACGCGTTGCGCCCGCTGCGGTACTTCGTGGGCGCGTTCTCGGGCGCGCTGGCGGGATATGACCAGGCGGTAGCGGGGCAAGATGGCTGGAGCTGGAACCAGACGGGCCAGTATCAGTCGATTGGCCCCTACGGCGTGGCCGTCGAGGGCACGCCCATCGCCACCACGCGCGGCGGCGGCCTGTACATCTCGCCCATGGTGGTCCTGATCGGCATCGGCGCTGCTGCCGTGCTGCTCATGAAGGGCTGACCCATGGCCGGGCTCTCGTTCTCCCTGCCGTTCGCTGGCGGTGGTGGCGTCGGCATGGGCATGGGCCTGCCGCCGTTGTCGCTCTCCAGCTCGGCAAGCTCGGGCATGGACCAGAGCGGCGCCCAGTTCTCGGCATCTGGCAACGGGGATTGGGTGGTAAACCTGGGCGGCTCGGGCGGCGGGCTGCAAACCGCCTCGGGCGGGATCAACTGGCTGCTGATCGCGGCGGGGGTGGCGGCGTGGTACCTGCTGCGCAAGTGAACCCCGTCCCGGTGTGGACTGCGGACCATGTGGCGGCCCTGCTGCCATCCGTGGAGGCCAGCCCATGGGGCCCGCTGGAATCGGCGGGCGATGTGCTGGGCGGCTCCTACCTGTTCGACTTCACCCAGGCCGGGGCGCATGCGCTGCTGGCCGTGCGGCCCGTGCGCCTGGCACTGGGCACCCGGCTGGATGTGGTCGGGCTGGTCAGTCTGGGGGACCGCATGCAATCCGGCGCCCTGGATGCCGCCTTGTGCGATATCGCCGGGCGCCTGGGTGCGGCGCAGGTCGCCATGTGCACCAAGCACCAACACGTGGCGCAACAGTGCGCCCGCCACGGCTGGACGCAAACCGGCGTGGTGATGACAAAAGGCTTGTATGTCTAGCAGTAAAAGCAGCACCTCACAGGCCACCAGCCAGACCGACAACCGGCGCGTGATCGGGCAGGGCGGGGCGTCCGCTGAGGGCGGCTCCACCGTCACGATCAACGCCCTGGATGGTGAGGCCCTGAACAACTCCTTGCTGTTCGCGGGCAACACCGTCACCAGCGCTTTCGACTTCGGCAACGAGTCGGTAATGAGCGCGCTCGGCTTCGGCGGCAAGGCCCTGGCGGCGGCGCTGGATGCCAGCTCGGATGCGCTGGCCTTCGCGGACCAGAACGCAACCCGCAACACGACGGCGGCCTACAACTTCGCCACCGATGCGCTGGGCGGCGCGCTGGGCATGGGCACGGCGGCCATGAACAAGGCGGCCAATGCTTTTGAGCTGTCTACAGGCCTGGTGAAAGACGCCTATGCAGACGCCAAAGGGCGGGGCGCGCTCACCGACAAGATTCTGATAGGGGCCATCCTTGCGATGGCCGTGGTTGCCTACGCATCGGTCAAAAAATGAGCCTCAAACCCACCGACATTTACGAGTTCACGGTACCGGCCAGCGGCTCGTACCGGCTGATGGTCCAAGGGGACTATTTCAAGATCCTGGCCGCCTCGGGCGCTGTGGATGTGCTGGGCAACTGGGGGCGCCTGAGTGGCCTCACTGCGGGCCAGGGGCTGGAAGAGTCGCCGTTTCAAAGCCTGCTGTTCACCGACAAAACGGGCGGGACAAACGTGCTGCGCGTGGTGATCGGGGATCAGAAGTTTATCGACGGCGTGAGCGGCTCGGCGGCCATTTCCAGCAACGTGGTGGCCCGCGTGGGCGGCATGACGCACACCAGCGTGACGGTGACAAACGCCAGCGCGCAACACGTGGCGGCCAACGCGGCGCGCCAGTACATCGCCGTGCAGAACCGCGATGTGTCGGGCATCTTGTACCTGCGCTTTGGTGCTGCGGCGACGACTGCCACGGGCATCCTGATCCCCCCTGGTCAGTCCTATGAATCGGGGGCGGTGGTGTCCACGCAAGCCGTGCACATCATTGGGTCCATCGCCAGCAATGCCAACGTTTTGATCGTGGAGGGGTAACCCATGGGAATGCCTGCATCGTCGGCTGTGCTGAACCGGTTCCCGGGGCTGCAGCTCAAGGCCTGGGCGCTGTTCAGTAGTACGGGGGTGCTGAATGCGTCCTCGGGTGTGGCTTCGGTCGTCGTGGCGGCGGGGTCCGTCACAGTCAACCTCTCAAGTTCGGTGAATGGCGGTGTGTTTGTCGTGGATGAGGAGCTTGGCGGGGTGCATTGGTCGGTGGCGGGGGCAACTTCGGCCACTGTGGTCTATATCACCACATCGGACCAGGCAGGGGCGGCAATGACGCTGGCCAGGCCTGGCTACGTGGCTGTCTATGCCCCATGAGTCGCCTTCTATTCCTGGCAGCAGCTTGCGCGGTGGTGCTGGTGGCGATCGATCTGGCCAGGCGCCAGGGCGAAGCCAGCAACACGGGCGGCGCGGCCTGGGACGGCATATTGCCCGAAGGGTGGCAAGACCTCGTTCCGGCCTGGGGCGGTGATGAGCCAGACCAGACCACCAACGTTTTTGAGGATCTGATCGTGAACGTGAACCCCAGCACCTACAGCCCGGCCAACGTGGCGCCCGATGTGGCGGCGGCAAACGTGCGCGCCTTTCTGGACATGATCGCGTTTGCTGAGGGCACGGCAGGGCGGGGCGATGACGGATACAACATCCTGTTCGGCTACGGCACTTTCAGCGACTTCGCCGACCACCCCCGCGTGCGGGTGCCATTCCGCGATACCTACAGCACGGCGGCCGGTAGATATCAGCTGCTGGCGCGCACCTGGGACAGCCTGCGCAACCGCCTGAGCCTGCCGGACTTCTCGCCAGCCAGCCAGGACGCGGCGGCCGTGGAGCTGATCCGCGAGCGTGGCGCCCTGGCCGATGTGCAGGCCGGTCGCACGGCGCGCGCCATCGGCAAGGTGGCAAAGATTTGGGCCAGCCTGCCAGGCGCTGGCTACAACCAACCAGAACGCAAACTTTCCGCCCTGCTGAATGCCTACGCCAGCGCGGGCGGTATCACCACTGAGGCCTGACCATGAGCGCTGCAACTTCCCCCGGACCAAACAACCTGCTGCTGCTGGCCGTGCTTGGCATCGGTGCCTACTACCTGATGACCCGGCGTGTCGCTGCGCAGCCAGCCTACGCCACGCGGCCAACCACCACCACGCAAGAGCGGGCAAACCTGCTGGCAGCGGGCGCGAATGCACTGGGCGGCCTGTTCAGTCGATTGGGCGGTTCGTCGGGCTCTGTGCCTCTGCTGGGCACCTATGACGGCCGCGCGCAAACCCCTTGGGATGTGACCCCGCAAGGGACAGATGGCCCGCGCTACAACAACCCCAGCGCCTACGTGGCAAACGATGGCATCGCGGCAAACCCGATAAACGTATCGGCGTTTGACTACTTTGATCAGTACTACGCGATGGCCTGAACATGGAGCGAAAAACTATCATGGGACTGGCGGCGGTGGCGGGCATCGGCCTGCTGATCTACCTGCGCCGAAGCGCGGATACGGCGGGCGTCACTGCCGCTGCCAACACCCTGAACGGCGCCAGCTACGCGGGTACCTGGGGCGCCAGCCCTGCGCCAGTTACATCCCCAGCAAGTGCAAAGCCCGCTGCCGTGGACAGTGCGGCCATCAACACCAAACCCGCACAAGTCCTGCCACCGCAGCCCGTGGGCTCCGGGGCCGCCAGCGTCTTCGTGGGCGTGGGCAGCGATGCACCGCCCGCCGATGTGGCCTATTGGCTCTGGTCCGATGTGGGCCAGGGCAAAAACGGCATTCCCATCACAGACGCTGCCAAGGTGGCAGAGCTGGACGGCGTGCGCGCCTTCGCCACACAGCATGACCTCATGAGCGACTCGGGCACACAGACCGTGTTCGAAGCAGCCAAAGGCCAGGGCCTGTCGTACATGGACACACTGCAGACCCTCGGATCCGCATTCAAGCTCACCGACCGTGAAGTACGGGACCACGCGTCCCGCCACGGTGTGACGGCCTGGTGATGAAAATCGCCCCCGTCTCCGGTGATCTGCTCGTCAAGGGCGCCCTGATGATCGGCGGCGTGCTGCTGGCCGTCTGGGCCGTGCGCCGGATCGCGGGCGCTGCCAGCGATGCCGCTGGCGCAGCCTGGGATGCCACCAGCCAGGCGGTGAGGGATGGGGCCTGGGCCGTCACCCCCTGGAACAACAACAACGTGATCTATCAGGGCGTGAACAGCACCCTGTTTCCCGATGGCTCGGACACACTGGGCACCTGGCTCTACAACGTCACTCACCCAGAACCCCGCCCGGAAAACACGGGCGAGAACTGGGCGTTCTACGTGCCCAGCGGCTGGGATGTGACCCCGCAAGGCCCCAATGGTCCCCGCTACAACAACCCCAGCGCCTACATCGCCCCCGTCGGCGCGCACTCCATCTACAGGTGACCCCATGAAAAAGACCGTTCTGGCAATCGCCATCGCTGCAGCACTCGCAACCATGTCCGGCTGCGGCGGCCTGCATGTTTCCTGGGTGGCAACGGCCAGCTACAACGCCGACGCCATCACGCAAACCCGCGTGATCCACCAGGACGAAAGCAAGAAGTGAAGTTCACCACCGCGCTGCAGCTCGAACGCCTCGAAGACACCAGCCGCGACGGCCGGGGCACCTGGCGGCTACTGGGCCGCCTGGGCTACAGCTCGGACCTGATCGGCCAGGTGGACGTGCCCCAGGGCTTCGTGACCGACCTGGCCAGCGTGCCCCGCCTGCCGGTGGCCTACTTCCTGGCCGGTGGCCTGGCCCACGCGGCCGCCGTGGTGCATGACTGGCTGTACACCACCCACCAGGTGGAGCGGGCCACGGCTGACGCCGTGTTTCGTGAGGCCTGCCAGGCCTGCGGCGTCAGCGCCTGGCGCGCCTGGGTGATGTGGCTGGGGGTGAGGGCAGGGGGCGCCAGTTCGTGGGCCGCCACGGGCCCGCAGCAGGCCCCCGAAGTGGCAATCCAAATCCAACAAGAGGGACTCCTACCATGACCGTCGCCGAAGCGCTCCCCTGGCTCAACCTGCTGATGCTGCCCATGCTGGGCCACATCCTGCGCACCGAAAGCCGCCTGACCAAGCTGGAAACCCAAATGGACCTGCTGCTCGAACGCCTGGGAGTCAGCCAGTGAACATCAAAGCCATCATCCCCACCCCGGCCGAGTTCGGCCGTGAAGCCCTGATCTTGCTGGGCGGCGCCCTGATCGCCGCCTACCTGATGCGCCAGCTCCCTGGCGTCCGCTCGTACATCCGTGAGTCCTGGGGAGAGCCAGGCGCGCACACCTGACAGGAGAAACACCATGGCACGTCGCCGCATGCCCCCTCGCCACAAGTCCGGCCCCAAGAAGGGCCAATTCAAGAAGCGCCGATAGCGTAGAACGGGGCATTGGCCGCCGTGCCGGTGCCCTCGGAAAGCTGCAACTCCAAGGACTCAATTTGCCGCCTCAGGGCGGCATTTTCACGTTCAAGTATCTGTGCGCGGTGGTGCTGCAGAGCGGCCCAGTTCACGGCCTCGCAGTCGGCGGCGGAGCGGCCCCACCGGCTTTCCCAGAACAGGGCCAGCATCACGGCGCGTGGCGCTTCTTCCTTTGCGTGATACGCGGCCATCTGATCGAATGGGATTGCCAGGTGCCGGGCAATCTCCAGGGTGGTTGCTGGAATGTCGGAAAGCAGGGTTTTCAGCGGCGGTAACCCGGCCTGTGATGGTGCTCGGAACATAGGCAAACCATCTTTACCAAAACTTTACAAAGCAGTGGCCGGAAGTGCCGGATTTTGTGGGCCAAATCCGGGCTTACCGCGCACCTAGTATGCAAAGTGCGCTACGTTATTCATAGCGCAACAGCCATTTAACATAATATACATCGTATCTACTAAAGGCTATCTTTTGCGAACGCCATAGACCAGCCTAACCGCGCCGTCTTTCCCTATGATGACCCACCTACCGCACCACTAGGCGCCATGAACATTGACACCACGTCTTTGATCCGGGACATGGGCATGAACGCGGGCCTGCTGTGTTTTCTGGCCGCGCTGTACAGCATTGTCCTGAGCGGGCTGCGCCATCCTGATCTGAGCATCAGGAAGTCGCGTCAGCGATGGTTGCCATCGATCACGGGGCTCATGTTTGGGCTGACCGGCATCCTGACCATGCTCGTGCCGCTGCGGCTGGCCGAGGGCGTGATTGTTGATGCCCGGCTGGTGATGGCGGGCCTGGCAGGTGCCTATCTGTCGCCCCTGGGGGCCTTGCTGTGTGCGGCGGTGCTTGGTGCCTACCGGCTCAGCCTTGGGGGCATCGGCAGTGGCCCGGCCATGGTGGGCATTGTTCTGACCACGGGCATCGGTTGGCTCTGGCAGCGCCACAGGCCTTACTTTTCTAGGCAGCGCTTTGGCGCCTGGTCCGACGGGTTCTGGCTGGTTGGGCTGGGCTTCAGCCTGGCGGTGGGCGGCATGCTGGCGATACAAACCTTGCCGCCGGAGATCGCCCGAGCGGTCACCGCACGGTCCTGGATGGCGGTGGTGGTGATCTATCCCATCGGCACGGTGCTGCTGGGGTTTCTACTCGACAACACGCAAAAGCTCAACCAGCGCGAAGAAGCCCTGGAGCAGACGGCCGAAACCTTGAAGACCATGCTCGCCGAAGCGCGCCAGGCCGCCAGCGTGTTTGTCAATAGCAAGGACACGATCGCCATCGTGCAGCCGGATGGCACCGTGCTGGATGTCAACCCGACCTACACCAACGTGCTGGGCTATTCGCGCGAAGAGCTGATTGGCAAGTCGTCCGCCGTCCTGCGCATTGACGAAGGGGGCGAAGCCACGTTCCTGCGCCGCGTGGCGCATGCTATCGAGCGGGACGGCCGATGGCATGGCGAGCTGGTCCGGCGCCGCAAGAATGGCGAGGCTTTTGTCTCTGAAGTCACCATCGAAGGCATCAAGGACCCGGACGGCGTGGTGCGCAAGTGGGTGTCGGTGGGCAAGGATGTGACCGAACAGCGCCGCCTGGAGCAGGCGCTGCAGCAGTTTGGCAACTACGATGCCCTCACCGGCCTGTCGAGCCGCCGCCTGTTTGCCAAGGAACTCAACGCGGCCCTCCAGAAGCACACCGACGCCGCCGGCATCCTGGTTCTGTGTCTGCTGGACATCGATCAGTTCAAGGACCTCAACGAGCAATGGGGCCAGCCGCTGGCGGACCAGTTCCTTCGCGTGTTTGCCCAGCGCCTGCGGGCCGAGGCGGGGCCGGACAACCTCATTGGCCGCATTGGCGGCGACGAGTTTGCCGTGGCACTCAAAGACTGCGCACACACCGAGGCCGCCCTGCAACGGCTGGAAGCCCTGCGCCAGGCGCTCGCGCGGACGGCGGTGCTGGACAACGCGCAGCTGCGCCTGACCTGCAGCGCCGGGGTCACCTTCTACCCCGATGATTTGGCAGACGCCGACGGCCTGATGCGCCACGCAGACCTGGCGCTGTATGCGGCCAAGGAACAAGGCAAGGACCGGATCGTGGTGTTCGACATCCAGCAGGGCCAGCGGGTGCAGGCGCGCAGGCACACGGCCAAGCTGGTCGAAGACGCCTTGCAGCAAGGCGAGATGGAGCTGTTCTTCCAGCCCAAGGTCAGGATCTCCGATGGGCAGGTCATTGGGGCGGAATCCCTGATCCGGTGGCACCACCCCGAGCGGGGCCTGCTGGCGCCGGGAGCCTTCATGGATGACATTGTGGGCACCCCTGCGGCCAGCAAGCTCGACTACTGGGTGCTGTCCGCCGCGTTCAAGGCCGGTCTCACCCTCGTCGCCCAGGGCAGCCCCCTGCCCTTGAGCATCAACGTCGCTGTGCCCACGCTCATCGACAGCCGGTTTCAGCAGGAAGTCGGCCGGCTCATCCGGCAGCACCCTTCCCTGCCCCAGCCGTTTCTGGAGGTCGAGTTGCTGGAGACCGAGACCTTCAACGACCTCTCGGCCGTGGCTTATGTCATCCAGGGGCTGGACGAGCTGGGCGTACAGTGCTCCATCGACGACTTCGGCACGGGCTATTCGTCGCTCACCTACCTGCAGCGCCTGCCCGCTCAGATTGTGAAGATTGACCAGTCCTTCATGCGCGACATGCTCAATGACGAGCGCGACCGGGCCCTGGTGCGCGGCATCGTGAGCCTGGCCCATGCGTTCCACCGCAACGTGGTGGCAGAAGGCGTGGAAACCCCCGCCCATGCCGAGGCCCTGCGTGACCTGGGCTGTGATGGTTTGCAGGGTTATGGCATTGCCAGGCCCATGCCGCTGCCAGATCTGGTCGACTGGATCCGGGCGTGGCAGCCACCGCCGGAGTGGGGCGGCGCCGGGCAGCCTGTGCGCTGACCGCTGAGAGTTGGCCGTCCTGTTCACGCGCTGACAACAGCGCAAACTGCTGCGTTTCCGGCGCTGCCCTCCTCCCCCAGCCGCTACCATCCACGCCCATGAATCCTTCACGCCCTGCCCCCTCCCTCCCGTCTTCCGTCCACTTTGGCCACACAGGCCGCGTCTGCATCGTCACCGGTGGTGCACAAGGCATTGGCGAAGCCTGCGTGCGCCGCTTTGCCGCCGAAGGTGGCAAGCCCGTCATCGTGGATGTGGACGATGCCCGTGGCCAGGCCTTGGCTGCCGAACTGGGCGCGCTGTATGTGCGCTGCGATGTGGGCGACAAGGCCCAGGTAGATACACTGGTGGCCCAGGTGCTGGCGACGCATGGGCGCATTGATGTGCTGGTGAACAACGCGGGCATCTTCCGCGCGGCGGATTTTCTGGAGGTGACCGAGGCGGACTTTGACGCCGTGCTGCGGGTCAACCTCAAGGGCTCGTTCCTGGTGGGCCAGGCCGTGGCGCGGGCCATGGTTGCATCGGGTGGCGGCGCCATCGTCAACATGAGTTCGGTGAACGGCGTGCTGGCCATTCCCAACATCGCCAGCTACAACGTGAGCAAAGGCGGCGTGAACCAGCTCACGCGGGTGATGGCACTGGCGCTGGCCGACAGGAACATCCGCGTGAACGCCGTGGCCCCCGGCACCATCGCCACCGAACTGGCCGCCAAGGCGGTACTGACCAGCGACGAGGCCAAACACAAGATCATGAGCCGCACGCCGATGAAGCGCCTGGGCGAGCCGTCGGAGATTGCCGATGTGGTGGCCTGGCTGGCCAGTGACGCCGCCAGCTATGTCACGGGTGAAATCGTGACGGTGGACGGTGGCCGCATGACGCTGAATTACACCGTGCCGGTGTAATTCAATGCTATTTTATTGATAGCTTAAAAGGCAATACCATCAGGCGGTAGGGCCATTTTTTAGTCATATTTCAAGCCTGCGCCACGCGCCGCAGCAGCCCCGACATGCTGCGCGGCCAGCCCACCCGGCCAAACCAGGCACCGCCCGCAATGGCCCAGGCGTTGATCAGCCCATACAGCACCAGCGCCCCGCCCTGCGCAGCAAACACGGCCTGCAGCCCGCCGCCCCAGCGCAGGGCCAGCCAGCCCCCGGCCACGGCCACCGCCAGCCGGGCGATGTTGCCGATCACCGGCCACATCAGGCGCCCAGCCCCTTGCGAGGCGAAGTACAGCACCAGGCCCAGGCCGAAGAAACCATAGACCGGGCCGACGGTGCGCAGGTAAAGCGCGCCGGATTCGAGCATGGCCGGGTCGCTGTTGAACAGCCGCAGCCAGGTGGCTGGATAGGCGGCGGCCCAGAGCCCGATGGCCTCGGCCATGGCAAAGGCCATGGCGGCGCCGATCCAGGTGGCGCGCAGCGCCCGCTCGCGCTGGCCTGCGCCAATGCAGGTGCCGACCATGGCCACCAGGGGCGCGCCCAGGCCGAACACCAGCGGCACCAGCAGATATTCGAGCCGCGACGCCGTGCCATAGCCCGCAATGGCCGCTGTGCCAAAGCCGCCCACCAGTGCCGTTGTCACGCCAATCGCGAGGTTGGTGGCCACGGTGGAGACCGTGCCCACCAGGCCCACCCGCAGGATGTCCTTGAACAGCGCCCAGCGAAAACGGATGTGCGCCAGCGACGGCCGCAGCAGGCTGCGTGGCGACCACAGGTAGGCCGCCAGAACCGCGCTGCCCACTGCGTAATACGCCATCAGCGCAATGGCGCCGCCCGCAATGCCCAAGCCCGGCAGCGAGCCCCAGCCAAAGATCAGCAGCGGCGACAGCGGCACCAGCACGACGGCGCCCAGCACCGTCACATACGCAGGCACGGCCATGTTGCCCGTGCCGCGAATCACGGCCGAGAAGGTGTTGAACAGCCAGACCAGCACCGCGCCCGCAAACACCCAGTTGGAGTAGACCAGCGCCGCCTCCAGCGCCCCGCCCGTGCCGCCCATGCGGGTGTAGAGCCAGCGCCCTCCTCCCACCACGCCCACGGTGAAGACCAGCGCAAACACCGCCGCAATGGCCAGCGCATGCAGCACCAGCGCATCGGCATCGTCACGCCGCCGTGCGCCCAGCGCGCGCGCAATGGCCGAGGCAATGCCGCCGCCCATGGCACCGGCCGAGGTCATCTGCATGAGCATGACCACCGGGAACACCAGCGCCATGCCCGCCAGCGCGTCAGTGCCCAACTGGCCCACGAAGTAGGTCTCGATCAGGCCCACGCCCGCCTGGGCCAGCATGACCAGCACATTGGGCATGGCCAGGCGCAGCAAGGTGGGGGCGATGGGCGCCTCCAGCAGCATGCGCGTGCGTGGGTCGAGCGCCGGGGCGGCCGATGCGGTGCTCATGAAGCCGCCCCAGTTGCTGCGGTGGGGGCGGTTGCTGCGCCGGGCCGCCGTGGCACCACGATCCGCACGGTGGACAGCTGCAGCACGTCGCCATGCTGGTTGCGGGTTTCGCTGCGCACCGTGACCATGCCCCGGTCAGGCTTGGATCTGGAGGGCTGGATCTCCATGACCTCGCTCACCACATGCAGCACATCGTTGGCGCGGGTGGGACGGGGCCAGCTGATCTCGGCCCCCGCACCGATGATGCCGCCCGCAATCGGCAGGCCCGTGGTCACCTGCAGCCGCATGGTGATGGCCGCCGTGTGCCAGCCGCTGGCAGCCAGCCCGCCAAACAGCGTGGCGCGGCCTGCGGCATCGTCCAGGTGAAAGGGCTGGGGGTCGAACTGCGCTGCAAATGCCTTGATCTGGGCCTCGTCCATCGCGTGTTCGCCGCTGGTGTAGCGGTCGCCCACGGCCATGTCGCCCAGGTACAGCGGGGTGTGCGTTTCGGGCAATGCGGCGGCTGCCGCCAGGGTGGAAGTCATGGCAGGTTGCTTTCGATGTCGAAGAAAAATGCGTGGGGGGTCAGGCCGCAACGGCAGCGGTCCGGCGCGGTAGCGGCGATTCGCGGATGGGCAGGTTCACCAGCGCGGCCCCGGCAGCCAGCGCGATGTCGATGTACCAGACCCAGTCGTAGCTGCCCGTGGCCTGGAAGACGCTGCCGCCCAGGTAGGCGCCCAGAAAACCGCCGATCTGGTGCGACAGCATCACGATGCCAAACAACATCGCCATGTTGGCCGTGCCAAACATCTTGGCCACCAGGCCCGCCGTGGGCGGGACGGTCGATAAAAAGGTCACGCCCATCACGGCGGCAAACACCAGCACCACGGTGGGCGTTTTGGGCGCTAGCAAGAAGATGAGCACCGCGATGCCCCGTGTGGCGTACAGCAGCGCCAGCAGCGACTTCATGCGCCAGCGCCCCACGGCCCAGCCCATGGCCAGGCTACCGACGATGTTGAACAGCCCGATCACGGCCAGCGCCCAGCCGCCCACCTCGGGGGCCAGCCCGCAGGCGGCGATCACGCCTGGAAGATGCGTGGCAAGGAAGGCCACGTGAAATCCGCAGACTAAAAAGCCCGCCGCCAGATAGCGGTAGCTCGGTGTGGCCAGTGCCTGGGCAATGGCCTCGCGTGCAGTGAGCGCCTTCTGGCCCGATGCGGCAGCAGCCTGCGCCGCCAGCGCGTTGGAATTGCCCTTGAGCACCCACACCGCAGGCAGCGCCAGCAGCACCAGCACGCCCAGCCACTGCATCGCGTTGGCCCAGCCCACGGCGGCTGTCAGGCTGATGGCAATGGGCGCCATCACGAACTGACCAAACGAACCACCCGCATTGACGATGCCGCTGGCCAGCCCCCGCTTGTGCGCAGGCACCAGCCGCGCCGTGGCCGCCATCAGCACCGAGGGGCCGGCCATGCCCGCCCCGCCCGCCGCCAGCACACCAATGGCAAAAATCAGCCCGGCGGTGCTGGTCATGTAAGGTGTGATGAAGGTGCCCAGTGCCACCAGTGCCACGCCAATCAGGATGACGCGGCCGGTGCCAATGCGGTCGGCAACCGCGCCTGCAAAAGGCTGGGTCAGCCCCCACCACAGCTGCCCAAAGGCAAACGCCAGGCTGATGCTGCCAATGCCCAGCGCGGTGGAGGTGTTCAGAGCAGACAGAAACAGGCCCATGGTCTGGCGTGTGCCCATGGTCAGCGCAAAGGTACCTGCGGCGGCCAGCAGCACCAGCCACAGGGCCAGGGTTGGCGCTGCCGACTTCATGCGCGTGGGTTGGGTGTCAGTCGCCATGGCCAGTCTCCTGGTTGGGCAGCGCAGCCAGCAACTGCAGTGAATCGTCCACCAGCGCATGCAGCGCCACCACGCGTTCTGCACCCAGGGCGTCGTTCAAGGCCAGCTGGGCGGCTTTCCAGTGGCGCTGAGCCTCGGCGCGTTTGTCACGGCCTGCCTCGGTGATGTGCACCAGGCGGCTGCGCGCGTCGGTGCCCGCCTCCAGCGTCACCCAGCCTGCATCCACCAGCGGGCGCAGGTTGCGGGTGAGTGTGGAGGCGTCCATCTTCATCTCGGCCGCCAGATCGCCCGGGCGGATTGGCCCGAGCTTGAGCACATGGGACAGCAGCGAATACTGCGTGGTCTTGAGTCCGCAGCGGGCCATTTCCACATCGTAGTGGTTGGCCACACGGCGCATGAGCTGGCGCAGCTTGAAGTTGGTGCAGCCCTGCGGCACTGCAGTGGCTGCGACAGAAGCGCCAAGGCGCAGGGGGCTGGTTTCGGCTTGCATGGATTTAATTGTATCTGCAATAATTGCATATGCAAGTCATCAGTTTCAACCACGGCACCGACCAGGACACCCCATGACCCAACACAACCACCTCGAACACTGGCTGGCGCAGGAGCGCGACATCCTCGCCACCCTGGACGCGGGCCCCGGCCCGGGCGTGGCCCGGCGCGAGCAGATCGCCCACCTGAACGGCCTGCAGCAGATGCAGGCCATGCTGCGTGGCGAGCTGCCCTATGCCGCCATTGCCAAGACGCTGGATTTCTTGATCGTGGAAGTGGGCGAAGGCACGGCCATCTTCCAGGGCACGCCGCGCGCAGAACACCTCAACCCCATGGGCACGGTGCATGGCGGCTGGTTCGCCACCCTGCTCGACTCGGCCCTGGGCTGCGCCGTGCACACGCGCATGGAACCCGGGCGCGGCTACACCACGGCCGAGCTGGGCATCAACCTCGTCAAGGCCATCACCCCCAAGGTGCAGCGCGTGCGCGCCGAAGGCCGCGTGATCCACAGCGGGCGCCAGCTGGCAACGGCCGAAGCTCGCCTGGTGGGGCCGGACGGCACGCTGTATGCCCACGCCACCACCACCTGCTTGGTCTTTGACATGCCTGCACAATCGAAGGGATGAAATTCCTCCACACGATGCTGCGCGTTGGCAATCTTCAACGCTCGATTGACTTCTATACCAACGTCCTGGGCATGCAGCTGCTGCGCCAGTCCGAGAACCCCGAGTACAAATACTCGCTGGCCTTTCTGGGCTTTGAAGGCGGCAACCCCGGCCAGGCCGAGATCGAGCTGACCTACAACTGGGGTGTGGAAAGCTACGAGATGGGCACGGCCTACGGCCACATCGCCCTGGGGGTGCCGGATGCGTATGCCGCGTGCGAGAAGATCAAGGCGTCGGGCGGCAACGTGACGCGTGAAGCGGGCCCGGTGAAGGGGGGCACCACGGTGATTGCGTTTGTGACCGACCCCGATGGCTACAAGATAGAGCTGATTCAGCGCGCCGAGGGCGCGGGCGGCCAGGGTCTGCGTTGATGATGCCTACTATCAAAAATGTAGCTGCTTGGGCATGATGGATGCGCGCAGACGGCATTTTTGACCATAAAAAAACCCGGCATTGCCGGGTTTTTTTATGGAGCGCAGGGTGCAGCCGTTACAGCGCACCCAGGGCCACTTCCACGCGGCGGGCTTCGGCGTTGCTGCCACTGGCCGTGGTTTCTTCGGGCTTCTTCAGCTCGATCTTGTCTTCGGCCACACCCAGGGCCTTGAGTGCGTCGCGCACGGCAAAGGCACGCTGCTTGGCCAGCTCGGCGTTCAGGGCGGCGTCGCCGGTGGCGTCGTGAAAGCCCGAGACCACAGCCTTCTTGCCTTCGGCCACACCCTTGACCACATCGGCCAGGGCTTCGTTGGCGCCGCCCGCCAGGTCGGCTTTGGCGGTGGCAAAGTAGAACTTCACCACACCGTTTTCCACCCGCACGCTGGCTTCGTCTGCCACAGCGGCAGCCACTGGTGCCGCTGGCGCGCTGCTCGCAACGGCAGTGGCCGCAGGCTTGGCCGCGCCCGAGGCGCCGACGCGCTTCACCACCACGGTGCCCACCACGGCCGAAATCACCAGCGCAATCAGCGCAAACAGGAAACCAAGGGCAAAACGTTGTTGGCTATCGTCGTCAGAACTGGACATGGAAAATCCCCCGAGTGATGGATGAATGAATAGATGAGCGAATGGCCAAGCCTTGGGCCCGGCCTGCTGAACAAAGCTTTCGATTGTAGAGTGCAGCCATGACGAATTTCCCCGTGCCCCTGCGCGACCCAGCCCCGATGCTGGAGCGCGCCCTGCATGAATGGGGCGGCCACCAGGACCTGTGGATCTTTGGCTACGGCTCGCTCATCTGGCGCCCGGATTTCGACTACGCCGAGCGCCGCCCGGCAACAGTGCACGGCTGGCACCGGGCGCTCAAGATGTGGAGCCGCATCAACCGGGGCACGCCCGAATGCCCGGGCCTGGTGTTTGGCATGCTCTCGGGCGGCAGCTGCCGGGGCATGGTGTTCCGGGTGGACAAGGCGCATGCCCGCCAGGTGCTCATCAATCTGTGGCAGCGCGAAATGCCCACCGGCGTCTATGACCCCCGCTGGCTCACCTGCCACACGCCCCAGGGCCCCGTGCGTGCGCTGGCCTTCACCCTGTCGCGCAAAAGCCCCAACCACACGGGCGAGCTGCCCGACCACGAATACCGCCGCATTTTTGACGAGGCCTGCGGCCGCTACGGCACCACACGGGACTATGCCCAGGCCACTTACGATGAGTTGCGCCGCCATGGCATCCACGACCGGGCCCTGGCAAGACTGATTGCGCTGGCCCAAAAAGAGGCATAGTGCACACTTTTGCTGGACGCGTGTGCAGCAGGTGGCGAGACTGTGCCCTTGTGCCGGTTTCAATACCGCGTTCTTTTTAGTTGTTCATCTGGAGGAGTTGGAGCCATGAAGATTCGTTTTGCTATTGCCCTGTCGTCCCTGGCCGCCGTCGCGCTGGTGGGCTGCGCGTCACACCTGTCTGGCAACCGCGTGACCGCCAAGCTGGAGCCCACCCGTGGCAACACCACCAGCGGCACTGTGAGCTTTGTCCAGACCGGCGACGGGGTGCAGGTGTCTGGGGAAGTGCGCGGTCTCAAGCCGGACTCCGAACACGGCTTCCACATCCATGAAAAAGGCGACTGCTCCAGTGGCGACGGCATGAGCACGGGCGGACACTACAACCCCGGCGGCAAACCGCACGGCGCCCATGGCGCTGGCGAGCACCACACGGGCGACTTGCCCAGCCTCAAGGCTGACAAATACGGCGTGGCCGCATTCAGCTTTGTATCGCGCAGCATCAGCGTGGCAGGCCCCACCAATGACATCACAGGCAAGGGCCTGATCGTCCACCGCGACCCCGACGACTACAAGACCCAGCCCACGGGCAACGCCGGTCCCCGCCTGGCCTGTGCGGTCATCGTCGCCAAGTAAAAAATCAGGTCCCCCTGGGCTGAACAGCCTCCGCAACCCGCCCGCCAGAGATGGTCGGCGGGTTTGTTTTTGACTTCAGCCCATTTGGCGGCTCGCCAGGATGCGCTCAGCCCGTTCCAGATCCTGCACGGTGTCGATGTCTGTCACCGTGCCTTCATCCGCCACCGCCAGGTTCTGCACCTGCCCCTGCTGCGCAAACTGGCGCACCACGCTGGCCGCGCCTTGTTCGCCTGACAAGGCCAGCAGGTCCTGCAGGCACTGCGCGCCAAACCCTACAGGGTGACCCCGCTCGCCCTGGAAGAAGGGCACGGTCACGGCGCTTCCCGCCACGGCCTGGGCCAACATTCGCAAGGTGTCCGGCCGGACCAGTGGCAAGTCCCCCGGCAACACCAGCCAGCCCGCTGCACCGGCCGTGGCCCGCACCGCCGCAGCAATCGAATCGCCCATGCCCGGATGGCCCACGTCCTCCAGGTGCCAGGCCAGCCCACTGGCGCGCACGGCGGCCAGCGTGTGCTGGAGCACAGGCACCCCGGCCAGCAGCGCACGCAGCTTGTGCACCTGGCCGCCCGAAGCCACAAACCGCTCGCCCCGTCCGGAGGCCAGCACCAGCACCACGGGCAGGCTGGGCGGGATCGTGTTAGAGCAAGGGGCGGTAGCGGTAGTGGGCTGGGTAGGCATATCGCACCATGCTAAGCCAACGGCTGGCCCCCTGCCCTGTCCTGTGCTGCGTCAAGCCAGCGTGTAGCCGCCATCCACCACCAGGTTGTGCCCGCTCACATAGCGGGCCGCCTCCGACAGCAAAAACAGCACCGGCCCCGCCATGTCCTCGGGCCGCGCGGGGCGCCCTGCGGGCGATGCCTGCAGAGCGGCGTGCATGTTGTCCTCACTGCCAAAACCCGCCAGTGCCATGGGCGTGATGGTGGGCCCCGGACTCACCGCGTTCACGCGGATGCCCTGCTGAAAATACTCCAGCGCCGCATTGCGCGTCAGGCCCAGCGCCGCATGTTTGCTGGCGGTATAGGCAGAAATGCCTGCAAACGCCACGCCGGACGAGATCGACAGGTTGTTCACGATGGCGCCGCCACCAGTGGCCAGCATGGCCGCAATTTGGTGCTTCATGGCGTGGAACATGCCCATCACATTGGCCTGCAGCACCGCCTGCACATCGGCCGCAGCCAGCGTGTGCAGCGGCGCGCCCGTGCCCAGAGCCCCCGCATTGTTGAAAGCGCCGTCCAGCCGTCCAAAGCGCTTGACGGCTGCGTCGACACAGCGCTGCACGCTGGCCTCGTCGGTCACGTCCACGGGCGTGACCCAGGCCTCGCCGCCCGCGGCCCGCACCTGCTCTGCAACGGCTTCGCAGTCGGCCACGCGGCGCGCGGCCAGCACCACACGGGCACGCTGGTGCCCCAGGGCCACGGCAGTGGCTGCGCCGATGCCAGACGAGGCACCGGTCACCAGGATGGCCTTGTCGGCCAGATTCCATTCGCTGTTTTGCATGTTGTTTCTCCTTGGGTTGTGCAAATCAGCGGCTAGCTTATTGACGCATTCATCACGCATAAATAGTCAAAGAATGGATTAGTTGGTGAATATGATTCATCAATGAACCTGGACCTTGCCGATCTCAAACTCCTCAGCACCGTGGCCCGGCACCTCAGCTTTCGCATGGCTGCGCAAGAGCTGGGCCTGTCTGCCTCGGCCGTGAGCCACGCCGTGCGCTCCATCGAAGAGCGGCTGGGCGTGCGCATGTTCAGCCGCACCACCCGCAGCGTGGCCCTCACCCCCGCCGGGCGCCAGCTGCTGGACCGCGTGGGCCCGGCGCTGCAGGACATCGCCGCCGCCATCGACGGTATCAACGACTTTCGCGACACACCACAGGGCCTGCTGCGCATCAACGCTCCCCGCCCGGCGGGCGAGCTGGTGCTGGGCCCCTTGGTGGCCGAGTTTCTGAACCGCCACCCCAAGGTCGAGGTGGAGCTGGTGCTGGACGACGGTTTTGTGGACATCGTGGAAGGCGGCTTCGATGCCGGGGTGCGCTACGGGGAAAGCCTGCAGCAGGACATGGTGGCCCTGCCCCTCGGCCCGGCCCAGCGCTTGATGGTGGTGGGCGCGCCCGCGTTGCTAGAGCGCGTGGGCCCCCCCCACACGCCCCGCGACCTGCTCACCCTGCCCTGCGTGCGCATCCGGTTTCCCAGCGGCGCGCGCTACGCGTGGGAGTTCGAAAAAGCCGGGGAGAAGGTCACGGTGGATGTGGAGGGCCGCCTGACGGTGGGCGAGATGCCGCTCATGCTGCAGGCGGCGCTGGCCGGTGTGGGCTTTGCCTACATGTACGAGCCCTACGCCCGTGAGGCCCTGGCCAGCGGTGCGCTGGTCAGCGTGTTGGATGACTGGTGTCCGCCCATCCCGGGCTTTTACCTGTACTACCCGAGTCGCAAGCTGCCCACCGCCACGTTGGCGGCGTTTCTCGAGATGGTCAAAACCGCGCAGTGGCCGGGTTGATGGCCAGCGAAGGCGCAAGCGGGCGAGCGCGGCGTATGACCGCGTGCTCGAATCGTTCTCCCAACCGGTGACGCACGCTACGAAGGCCAATACCGCTTTGCCACCCTGCAAACCTACCCCGATGGCGTAACCAGCGACTTCCACTTTGCGGCCGAACAGGCTTCCCTGCACGCCTGGCGTTACCCCGACCTGACAAGGCATGTGCGCAACTTCAGTGATCTGCTGCGCGACAACGACGCAGCCCGCGGGGCCATCCAGCAATCGGTGGAAATGCCCGATCCCGATGCCGACCGCTTCATCGCGTCCTTCCGCGGCAACGGCTGGGCCTTGACCGGCAAATTGCGTTGTGATCAGTCCGTCATCTTTGCGCCTGAAGGGCGGTTGCACCAAATGCAGGACGCGATTGTGGAGGCTGTGAAAGAGGCGATGTAACCCTAGAAGCCCGCATCTGGCAAGGGGCTGCCACCGCCGGAATTCGAGACCGGTCGTCCAACGTAGAGCTAACCGGCTTGCGACGGCGTGGCGCAAGGTAGCGCTAAGGCGCCGCGCGGCAAGCCAGGGCGTCGGCTAGAACGTGGGTTGTGATTTCACGGGTTCGCGCATCGTGACGAACTCTTCCGCTGCGGTCGGGTGGATGCCAATGGTGCTGTCGAACAAGGCTTTGGTCGCACCGGCCTTCATTGCCACCGCAAAACCCTGCACGATCTCGCCCGCCTCGGCTCCCACCATGTGCAGGCCCACCACGCGGTCGGTATTCGTCTCTACCACCAGCTTCATGAGCGTACGCTCGGTGCTGCCCGAGAGCGTGTGCTTGAGTGCCTTGAACTCACTGCGGAAGATGGTCACGGCACCGTACTTCTTGCGCGCGTCCGCCTCGCTGTGCCCCACAGTGCCGATGCTGGGATGGGTAAACACGGCGGTTGGAATGAACTCGTAGCTCATGCTGCGCGCGGCCTTGTCGGCGGGTGGACCGAACAAGTGATCTACCACCACCATCGCCTCGCCCAACGCCACCGGCGTGAGCTGCAAGCGGTTGGTGACATCGCCCACCGCGTATATCGAGGGAACGTTGGTTTGGTAGTGCTCGTCGACGACCACGGCGCCGTCCTTGCCGAGCGCCACGCCTGCCGTGTCCAGACCCAGGCCATTCACGTGGGGCACGCGGCCTGTGGCGTAGAGTACGGCGTCGGCGACCACCTCACCACCGCCCTTGAGCAACACCCGCAAGCCTTCGGCGGTCTTGGTGATGGAGGCCACGTCGGCGCCGAACCGCAGGTCTACGCCGGCCTTGGCCATCTCGTTGGCGAGGAAATGGCGGATCTCGTCGTCGAAGCCGCGCAGCACCTGTTCGCCACGGTAGAGCTGTGTGACCTTCGCGCCCAGGCCGTTGAAGATGGAGGCGAACTCGCAGGCGATGTAGCCGCCGCCGACCACCAGCAGACGCTTCGGAAAGGGATCGATGTCGAAGATGGCGTTGGAGTCGATGACGTGCTCGCGGCCTTCGATTTCAGGCACGTGGGGCGTGCCGCCAGTGGCGATGAGGATGTGCTTCGCGGTGAAACGCCGTTCACCGGATTCGCCGTTGACCTTGAGCACGACCGCTTGTGCTCCGTCGAGGCGCGCGAAGGCGTCGAACACAGTCACGCCCGAGCCAGTCAGCAGGTTGCCGTAGATGCCGTTCAGGCGCGAGATTTCGCGCGCCCGGTTGGCCTTGAGCGTGGCCCAGTTGAGCACTGGCGCCTCGCCCTCCCAGCCGAAGCCGTACGACTCCTCGAAGGCCTTGGCGTAGTGCGCAGCGTAGCTGTAGAGCTTCTTGGGGATGCAACCCACGTTGACGCAGGTGCCACCCAAACCATCGGTGCCAAGCATCTCGGCCAGCGCCACGCGCGCACCGCGCTGCGCGGCCATGCGCGCGGCTCGCACGCCGCCGCTGCCGCCACCGATGACGACCAGATCAAAATCATAGGTGTTCATCGTGTGGTGCTTTCCAAGAAGCACTTCGCAGCGTCGTTGTGCCAGAGAAAAATCGTGTTTTGGCTGATCATCTTGGTTATCCGAAATTGAGGCATGTAAATGCATTCAAGCCGCACAGGCAGATTGGCGCACATGCCCCGTTGTTTGCAACGGCGCCGCTCAGGTGGAATCGTATCAACGATGGGGACCAAGCGCATGGCCGACACGCGCATTCACGACAGCCAACGGCGGCGACCGGCTGGCATGTTCTTTACGTCGGTGGTACATCTGAAACCGGCCGAAGGGTCTGCGAGGATCGCCGACTCTCCGATGACCGCTGCTGGACCCAGACCGTGAGTTGAAGTCGCAGCCATGGACGGCGGCAGTCGCTGCGTATCGGACATTTGCCACAAGAACTAGGGTGATCGCAATCGCCGGGCGAGGGAGCATTTTGATCTCACGGTGCGCCCAAGTCGATTGCTCGGCAGCGCGCGTGCAACCTGAGCATTGGCGCTGCGCTTTTCCTAGTCGTCTTCGCGCACCCGGTACTGCCTCATCAGCGCCTGTTGGACGGTCTGCGGCACGGCCTCGTAGTGCGACAACGCGATGGTGTAGCTGCCCTGGCCGCTGGTCATCGCATTGAGCCGCGACTGGTAGTCGGCCAGCTCGGCCTCTGGCACCCGACCGCCGATGGCCACAGTGCCGGCCCCCAGCCCCGATGTGCCGGTGACCAGGCCGCGCCGCAACGACAGGTCGCTCGTGACGTCGCCCACGGAATGCTCGGGCACGGAGATCTCGATTTGGACAATCGGCTCGAGCACAGCCGGCCGGGCCTCGCGAATCGCCGCCATGAAGGCCTTTCGGCCGGCGGTCGCGAAGGCGATGTCCTTGCTGTCCACGCTGTGGTGCTTGCCGTCGTACACCACGACGCGCACATCGACCACTGGGTAGCCGGCGATCGCGCCGTACGCCAAAACCTCGCGCACGCCTTTCTCGACGGCAGGGATGAACTGGCCCGGGATCGCGCCGCCCCTGACTTCGTCGGCGAACTCGAAGCCCGCGCCGCGCGCGAGCGGCTCGATGCGCAGGAAGACTTCGGCGAACTGGCCGGCACCGCCGCTCTGCTTCTTGTGGCGGTAGTGGCCCTCGGCCGATGCGGTCACGGTCTCACGGTAGGCGATGCGCGGTGGCCGCGTCTGGACCTCGAAGCGGTAAACCTCGCGCAGGCGTTCGAGCACGATGCGCAGGTGCAGCTCGCCCAGCCCGTAGAGCACCGTCTCGTTGGTCGCGGCCACATGCTCGATGCGCAGGCACGGGTCCTCGGCCGCGAGCTTGCCGAGGATTTCCCAGGCGCGCTGCTCGTCGCCATGCCGCTTGGGCTCCACGGCCAGGCCGTACACCGGCACCGGGAACGGCAGCGGTGCAAGATGCACATGGCTGTCTTGCGCCGCATCGTGCAACACGGCATCGAAATGGATCTCCTCAACCTTGGCCACCGCCACGATGTCGCCCGGCGCCGCGTGCGACACCTCGACATGGTCCTTGCCCTGGAGCATGAACAGGTGCCCCACCTTGAAGGGCTTGCGGCCGTCGCCGATGTAGAGCTGGCTGTCACGCGTGACCGTGCCCTGGTGCACGCGGAAGATGCCCATCTTGCCGACAAAAGGGTCGATCGTGATCTTGAACACATGCGCCAGCACGTGCAGCGTCGGGTCAGGCTTGGCCTTCATGGGCATGGCCTCTGCGCCCTCACCAACGATGAAGCTCGGCGGGTTGGCTTCGGTCGGATCGGGCAGGAGCTTGACGATCACGTCCAGCAACTCGGCCACGCCGGCGCCGCTGCGCGACGAGGCGAAACACACCGGGATCAGGTGGCCTTCGCGCAGCGCCTGCTCAAGCGGCGCGTGCAGCTCGGCCGGATCCACGTCGCCTTCCTCGAGGTAGCGATCGACGAAGGCCGCGTCGACCTCGACCACCTGTTCCACCAGCGCGCGGTGCGCCGCTTCGACGGGACCGAAGTCGGAGCGCCCGAAGCGGTTGAAGAAGCAGTCGATCACCTGCCTGCCGACCCCGTCGGGCAGGTTCAGCGGCAGGCATTCGCGGCCGAAGGTCGCCTGGATGTCGGCCAGCAGGCCCGCCAGCGAGACGCCCTGCGCGTCGATCTTGTTGACGATGATCATGCGGGCGAGGCGGCGCGAGGCGGCGTATTCCATCATGCGCACCGCCATCGGCTCGATGCCGGTGGCGGCATTGATGACCACTGCCACCGTTTCGACCGCCTCCAGCGCCGGCAGGCTCTGGCCGAGGAAGTCGGGGCCGCCGGGCGTATCGATGAAGTGGATGCGCGTGCCGCCGTGCGTGAGGTGCATCACCGATGCGTTGAGCGAGTGCTGCATGCGGCGCTCGAGCGGGTCGTGGTCGCTGACGGTGCTGCCGCGCTCGACGCTGCCGCACGCGCCGATGGCGCCCGCCTTGTACAGCAAGGCCTCGGCCAGCGAGGTCTTGCCGGCGGCCGCGGCGCCCACAAGCGCCAACGTTCGCACGGCTTTCATTTCGGCCGCGAGGCCGTTCGATCGGCTTGGCATGGCTGGACTCCTTTGCACGTCCGGAAGGCCCGCCCGGCGGCCCGCATGGGCTCGGGCATTGCACGTGGACGTCGGGGCAGCGTACGGGATTGACCGCGCTGATGCAAGTTGATTGCGCCGCCGATTTCCTGTACCTGACAGGCATGCATGCCGCATTGACCTCCCCGTGTTGCCAGCGTGCAGAGACATGGGCTCACGCTCAAGTTGTCTCAACAACAACTCTCTGAGCCCGTCACGAGCACTGTCACCACCTACTCTGCATGCCATTGCTGGCGACCGGTCACCGCGCTCTACATGTCGAGCTGACGCAACGGGATGAGCAAAAAAAAGCGCCGGGCTTTTCCAAACCCGGCGCTCTCATTCCATCCAGCCCCCCTCAAGCCAACTTAAACGGCAACTCCCTGGGCGTCTTCCCCGTCAACTTGGCCACTGCATTCGCAAACGCAGGCGCCAGCGGCGGCAACCCTGGCTCGCCCATGCCCGTGGGCGGCTCCGCACTCGGCACGATGTGCACGGCCACCTGGGGCATGTCGGTGATGCGGGGCACGGCGAAGTCGCCGAAGTTGCTTTGCTCCACCACGCCATCCTTGAGCGTGATGGCAGCGCCGGGCAGGCACATCGACAGGCCCATCAGCGCCCCGCCCTGCACTTGCGCTTCCACGCTTTTGGGGTTGACCACCAGGTTGCAGTGCACGCCGGCCGTGATGCTGTGCAGCTTGGGCGTGCCGTCTTTGACGGATGCCTCGACCACATAGGCCACGACAGACTGGAAGGACTCGTGCACCGCCACGCCCCAGGCGCGGCCGGGGGCGAGCTTCTTTTTGCCGTAGCCCGACTGCGCCACGGCCAGTTGCAGGGCGGCCTTGTGGCGTGGGTGCTTGTCGCCCATCAGGGCCATGCGGTAGGCCACGGGGTCTTGCTTGGTGGCGCGGGCCACCTCGTCGATCAACGTTTCCATGACGTAGGCCGTGTGGGTGGATCCCACGCTGCGCCACCAGAGTACCGGTACGTTCACGTCGGGGTGGTGCACCGACAGCTTCATGGGCAGGTCGTAAGGCTCCTTCATGCCCTCGATGGCGGTGGCGTCGATGCCGTTCTTGACCATGAAGGCCTCGAACGGAGAGCCCTTGGTGATGGATTGGCCCACGATGGCGTGGTCCCACGCCAGGATCTTGCCCTTGGCATCAAAGCCGATCTCGGCGCGGTGCACGTGCATGGGGCGGTAGTAGCCGCCCTTGATGTCGTCTTCACGGCTCCACAGGGTGCGCACCGGCACGGTAATGCCTGCGGTGCGCGCGGCCTTGGCCACGCCACAGGCTTCCACCACGTAGTCGCTGGTGGGGATGGCGCGGCGGCCAAAGCCGCCACCGGCCATCTGGGTGTTCACCTTGATGTTCTGCGGCTGCAAGCCCAGTGTTTTGGCGGCGGCCATCGCGTCCAGGCCGGGCATCTGCGTGCCCATCCACAGTTCCGCCTTGTCCCCGTCCAGCTTCACGGTGCAGTTCAGCGGCTCCATGGGAGCGTGCGCCAGGTACGGGAAGACGAACTCGGCACTGATCTTGTGGGGAGCGCCCGCCAGCGGCGCCATGTCGGCTTGCAATGCCACATTGCCTGGCTTGGCGGCCAGTTCGCGGTACTGTGCCAACAGCGCGGTGGTGTCGGGCTTGGTTACTGCGCTGGTGTCCCATTCCACCTTGAGCGCGTCGCGGCCCTGTTTGGCAGGCCAGTAGCCGTCGGCGATGATGGCCACGCCCTCCCCGCCCCGGTCGGTGGGCACGCGCAGCACGGCCTTCACGCCTTTGATGGCTTTGGCGGCGCTGTCGTCCAGCGACTTCGGCTTGGCGCCAAAGACGGGTGGGCGCGCCACCACGGCCGTGAGCATGCCGGGCAGGCGCACGTCAATGCCGTAGTCCTGCTGGCCGCTCGACTTGGCCTTGGCATCGAGCCGCCCGGTGGGCTTGCCGATGATGCGGAACTGCTTCGGGTCCTTGAGTGTGACTTTCTCGGGCACGGGCTGTTTCATGGCGGCTTCGGCCAGTGCGCCGTAGCCCAGCTTCTTGCCGCCATGGCCCACCACAAAGCCGTTGCTTGTGCGCAGCGCCGAAGCGTCCACGCCCCACTGTGCGGCTGCGGCCCCCACCAGCATGGCCCGGGTGCGGGCGCCCAGCTCGCGGTACTGGGTGTACGAGTTCTTGATGGAGTTGGAGCCGCCCGTGAGGTGCATGCCAAACGCCGGGTCGGCATAGGCCGGGTTGGCGTCGCCGTGCACGCTGCGCACCTTGCTCCAGTCGGCATCCAGCTCTTCGGCCAGGATCATGGGCAGGCCGGTTTGCACGCCCTGGCCAAAGTCCAGGCGGTTGATGGTGACGGTGACGGTGCCATCGGCGTCGATGCGCACAAAGGCCAAGGGCTGCTCATGCGGCTTGAGGCCCGCAGGCGCCGCCGCGCCCGCACCCTGTGCGGTGGCCGCCAGCGGAAACGCGCCCAGCGCAAAGCCCGAGGCTGCTGTCACCTTCAGGAAGGTGCGGCGCGCCATGCCATCGGCTGCGTCGTTAGCTATTGAATCAGTAGCTGCTTGTGCTTTATCCATCAGCGCAAGCAGGTTTTTTGGCATGTTGTGGCGTGCGGCAGCCACGGCAGAAGGCTCGAAATGCATGGTGTTCTCCTTCAGTCAGTGGGCTCGGTCAGGCCAGTGCCTTGGCGGCTTCGTGGATGGCGGCGCGGATGCGCACATAGGTGCCGCAGCGGCACACGTTGCCCGCCATGGCGGCGTCGATGTCGGCGTCGGTGGGCTTCTTCTTGCCCTTGAGCAATGCAGTGGCGCTCATGATCTGGCCGCTTTGGCAGTAGCCGCACTGCGCCACGTCGTGCTTGACCCAGGCCGCATGCACCGCCTGGCCCACCTTGTCGCTGGCCGTGACGGCCTCGATGGTGGTGACCTTCTGCCCAGCGGCGGCCGAGATCGGCGTGATGCAGGAACGGATGGGCGCGCCGTTCAGGTGCACCGTGCAGGCGCCGCACAAGGCCTGGCCGCAGCCAAACTTGGTGCCGGTCATGCCCAGCGTGTCGCGCAGGGCCCAGAGGATGGGCGTGGATTCGTCGGCATCGACTGCAGTGTCTTTGCCATTGACGTTCAAAGTGGGCATCGTGGGACTCCTTGGGGCGAAGGACAGCGCTCAAAAGTACAGCGCAAGCAGGTGCGGGTTGGGGATGTGTTTCCGCCGCGTTGTTGTTTTAAAGAATATTTATTCGATTAAAGTCTAAATCGAGAATCTGTGCTGGCCTTCTAGTTCTCAGAACCTGTTCAAGATCTTTTCAGGGTCGCACAAGTCCCTTGCCGGGATGGGATGCAAGGCGCGGTGCGCAGTGGATAGCCCGGCTATCCACAAGCGCCGCAACGCCGCAGACCGCCTTGCCCGAAGGGTTGGAGTGAAATCGGGCGACAAGGCCGCCCCGGCTGCTTGCATGGGCATGAGCCCATGCTGCGCATCCGAAGCATCCATTCATCCCGATTGCACTCCAATGCGATCCCCGAAAAGATTTTGAACAGGTTCTCAGGCCTTGATCGCGTCCCAGCACAGGCCAAAGGCCATCTGGTGCACGGCGTCGTCGTCGGGTAGCACCTGGGTGCGGATCAAATTGCCCGTCTCGCGCACCGAGCCCACCAGGCTGGCGGTGAGCAGCGGGATGGGCACGGCCTTCAGAATCTCTTGCTGCTGCCCCTCTTCCATCAGGGCAAAAAAACCCGCCATCAGCCGGGTCGAAAACTCGCGGTTGCCCTCGGTGAACCAGGGCGAGTTGTAGTACTGCTCCTGAAACACCACCTCGGCATACTGGTCCAGCCGGTGGCGCAGCAGGTTGCCCCAGATGCGCCGCACCCGCCCCCGGTACGGCGTGCCGGGCACCACACCTTCCATGATGCGGGCGGCGGTCACGGTCTTGGCGTCCTGGTAGAGCTGGCTGATGAGTTCGTCCTTGGACGGGTAGTACACATACAGCGTGCTGGTGGCCAGCCCCGCGTTGCGGGCAATCTCGGCCATGGTCAGGCCGCTCAGGCCCGTCTGGGCCACCAGATCGAAGGTGGCCTGGGCTATCGCGCGCTGCTTTTCGTCATCTTTGGGTTTCATCGCTGCGCCAATATAAGCGAATAAGAATTCGACAACAACCCGGCCCACCTTTGGCCACCTGGCGCGGGGCCCAGGCGCCCAATCCCGGCGTGCACAATCGTGCCCATGACCACCTCCATCGCCGACCTTCGCAAGAGCTACGAGCGCGCCGAACTCAACGAAGACGCCTCGCACGCCGCCCCCCTACAGCAGTTTGACCAGTGGCTCAAAGAAGCCATCAACGCCCAGGTGCCCGAGCCCAACGCCATGACCCTGGCCACCGTGGGCAGCGACCTGCGCCCCAGCACGCGCATCGTGCTCATCAAGGGGTATGACGAGCGTGGAATTGTCTGGTTCACCAATTACGACAGCCGCAAGGGCCGCCAGATTGCAGGCAACCCGTTTGCGGCGCTGCAGTTCCATTGGGTGGAGCTGGAGCGTGTGGTTCGCATCGAAGGCACTGTGGAGAAGGTCAGCGACGAGGAGAGCGACGAATACTTCCACAGCCGCCCGCTCGACTCGCGCATCGGCGCCTGGGCCAGCCCGCAGAGCCAGGTCATTTCAGGCCG
This sequence comes from Acidovorax sp. Q11, assembly GCF_054950075.1. NCBI lineage: Bacteria > Pseudomonadati > Pseudomonadota > Betaproteobacteria > Burkholderiales > Comamonadaceae > Acidovorax > Acidovorax sp. Q11. The sequence goes on from NZ_JBUDZG010000019.1 coordinate 34,361, forward strand.
GGGCGTGCTGGTGGCCAACGCGGCCAAATACGGTGCGCAGTTTTTGCTGAAGCCCCCTCGTCCGCCACACTGGGGTGGGTATCGCCTCAAGCCTGACCAGTGGGAGTTCTGGCAGGGGCGCAAGAGCCGCCTGCATGACCGGTTGCGCTACCGGCTGGATGGGGGCGAGTGGGTGCGGGAGCGGCTGGCGCCCTGAACCTGGGCTGCAGTGGTCACCCCACCACCCACCGCGTCACCACCACAATCACCACCGGCATCGTCACCAGCCCCAGCGCGGTAGACACGGCCACGCTGGCCGTCACCTCTTCTTCTGCCACGCGGTAGCGCTGCGAGAACAAGAACACGTTGGCCCCCACAGGCAGCGAGGCGGCCACGATCATCACCGCCAGCGGCAGGCCCGACAGGCCCAGCGCCCAGCCCAGGGCGGCCAGAACGACGGGGTGCACCACACATTTGACGAGCGCAATGCGCAGCGCCGCCTTGAACTGGTGGCCCACCTTGGTAAACGCCAGCGTTACCCCCACCAGCAGCAGCGCAATCGGCCCCAGGGCCTGGCCGAGCAGCAGCAGGGGCTTGTCCACCACCTGGGGCACCACCAGGCCGGTTTGCGCAAACAGCAGGCCTGCAATGATGGGCAGCGGCACCGGGTGCACGATGCCGTTGCGCATGGCCTGCAGCACGGTGCGCCACATGGGCTGCTGCGTGCCGCCCGCCTGCCCGGCGTGTTCGCGTGCGGCGGCCAGCTCGAACACCACCGTGGCGGCGGTGAGCAGGATGAGCGAGTGCACCGAGATCAGCGTGAACAGCGTGACCAGCCCCGCATCGCCAAACACCAGGCCCACCAGCGGCACGCCGATCATCAGCGTGTTGCTGAAGGTGTTGGCCAGCGCCCGCGCCGCGCCCAGCGTGTTGAAGCCCTGCAGCGCCAGCGTGGCGGCATACACGATGCCAAACGCCACAAAGTAGATGCCCACGGGGCCAAAGTTCAGGTCCTGGATGTGCACCGTGCTCATGGTGCGAAACAGCAGCGCGGGCGTGAGCACCATGAACACCAGGTTGGCCAGGTCCTTGACCGACGCCGCGCGGATCCAGCCGCGCCGCCCCACATAAAAGCCGATGGCAATGAACAGGATGACGGGGATCAGCGAGGTGAAAACGGGCGAGTTCAAGATGGTAGCCGGCGCGCGAACGCGGCAAGAAGGGGCAAGCGGGGGGCGGCAAATAGCCAGCAGCAGGGCCCTATTGTGGCCTGGGCGGCCGCCGAACGCGCGTCTCTACACTATGAATTTAATAGCTGCCAGCGCTTTACCAGAAGGCGGAAAAGGCCATTTTGATGCAGAAACTCACGCTATCAGCACCGGCCCGCGATCCCTGGCACGGCGCTTTATTGAAACACGCACACGCCCAATGACTGACTTTTGGCGCGGTACATGGCAGTGTCTGCAGCGCGCAGGTAGTCATCGACCGTCGCCAGCCTGGATGCGCTGCTGGCCAATCCGATACTCGCACCGCTGATCACGATGTGCCTGCCAATCACGTAAGGTACTTCCAAGGCAGCGGCAATCTGCCCTGCGCGTTGGCTGGCTTCAGCGGGATCAATGGACTCCAACAGCACATTGAACTCGTCGCCCCCCATGCGGGCGACCAGATCCACCGCCCGCACGCAGGATTCGAGCCGCCGTGCCACCTGTTGCAATAGCTGGTCGCCCACATGGTGCCCGTAGCTGTCATTGACGGCCTTGAACCGGTTGAGATCCAGCAGCAGCACCGAGAACATCGTGGCTCCATCGCGTGTCGGCACGCCATCACCGTTCACTCCGTCGTTCTGCTGCAGCGCGATGAGTTGCGAGAGGCGATCGCGAAACAACGGCCGGCCGGGCAAGTTGGTCAGCGCATCGTAGGAGCTGCCCCGCTCGGCCAGATCGCTCAACGAGCCTGCCATGCGCACGGGAACACCCTCTTCGAACTCGGCGAGCCCGCGCCAATTGACCCACACCAGCCGCCCAGCCCCATGGAAGGCACGGAAGTCCACCGAAAAGTTCGGGCTGTTTCCCGATAGGTGCCTGCGGTAGGCCTCCTGCACGCGCTCGCGATCCTCGGTATCGATGAGCTGCTCCAAAAAGCGCCAGCCTCCGTCATGCACAAGATCGGCGCTACCCAGTCCGACGATCTGGAGAAAACGCCCGGACACATGCAGCGCGTCCGTTCGCAAGTCCCAATACCAGATACCGTCATTGGATCCGCGCGTCGCCAGCGAACAGCGGTTTTCGGAGCGCAACAACTCGAGTTCGGTGTTCTTCTGCTGGGTCACGTCGATCATCAGGCCGATCATGCGGTTCGGCCGCCCCGGCTCGACCACTGCACGGCACAGATCACGCACCCACACGACCTTGCCGAACTTGGCAATCAGCCGATAGCTCATCTCGTAGGCATGGCTGTGCGTGGCGTTGTAAGCGGCATCGTCGATGCGCAGTGCCTCCTCCAGATCGTCGGGGTGTACATGCGCCCGCCAGAAGCCCGGGTCAGCCCGCCATTCCTCGACGGAGTAGCCGAACAAGCGTTCGACCTGCGGACTCAGGAAGGTATTGCCCACGCCGATTTCAGCCTCCCACACCACGCCATCAATGGTTTCCAGCAAGCGCAGAAAGCGCTGGCGAATTTCCACCAGCACCTGCTCGGTGACCTCGGTGATCTCGATCAGGACACCCTGGCGGCTGATCACCCGGTCCGCCACATCCGTCTCCGGGTGGAGCTGCAGACGCACCCAGCGATAGTCCGCGTCGGCAAAGCGCAAGCGGAACACCGGCATGCCCGAGCGCATGGTGCCGATGTCGTCGGGATGCACGAACTCCAGCAAAGACCTGCCGAGCGCCGCCGCCACCGAATGGCCGGTGAGCTTGTGCCACGCCGGGTTCAGGTAGGTGATCTGCCACAGCGCATCGGTTTGCACCACCGCCTCGGGAAGCAATTGCAGCAGGTTGGCGGACGGCGTGGGCGTGGTGGGCATGCAGGGCTATCGCAAAACGGGGCAGATACGGCAAAGGCAACGCTGAACAAGTCCTTCGCGCGTCGCGCTACCCGGCTTGGGGCGGCCTGCTGCGCTGCCAATCCCATTCCAACATCGGGTGCACGCCATCGCCGAGGCTCGGGCCGCGTCGCCTTGACGGATCGGAACATCAACCATCTGAAACCAAGTATGGCATGCATCCAGGCCCTCCTTGGTTTCGGTGGTTTGGGCCAATGACGTGTGCGAGCTAGCAGCGCCCTGCCCCGCCGCTGGCTCGCTCATATCACGACGGCATCACCCGTCAGAACGCCACCTTCACCCCCACCGTCACATTCCGCCCCATCAACGGCGCGGCGTTTTTGATGAAGGAGGTGTGTGCATACGCCAAGCGGTCCGTCAGGTTGGTGCCCTTCAGGTACACCTGCCAGGGCGTGCCGCTGCTGAACTGGCCGTTGTAGGCGAGGCCCACATTCAGCATGCCGTAGCCGGGGGTTGCAGTTTCGAAGGCGGCGATGCGGTTCTGGCGGGCCACCTGCACCCATTCCACCTGGCCTTCCCAGGCGTTCCAGTTTGCATCCAGCCGCAGGCCGGCGCGGGTGGCGGGGATGCGTGGCAGATTGCCTGCGCCGTCGATCTTGGCGCGCACGGTGTCGCCGAACAGGGTGACGCCCAGGTTGCGCGTGAGGCGTTGGCGCACCTGGCCTTCGATGCCGGTGAAGGTGGCGTCGGCCTGGCTGTATTGCAGCAGTTGCAGGCCGTCCAGTGCATCGAGCGTGCGGCCGTAGATGTAGTTGTTGATGCTGTTGCGGAACACGCTCACGCCAAAGGTGGTGTCGCCCGCCGTCTTTTTCAGGCTGAGGTCGAAGTTCTGCGAGGTTTCGGAGCGCAGGCTGGCGTCGCCGCGCTCGTACGTGCTGGTGGCCATGTGCAGGCCGCGTGCGTACAGTTCTTCGGCCGACGGGGCGCGGCTGGCGCGGGTGAAGGATGCTCCCACCTGGTAGCCGGGCGTGAACTTCCAGACCGCGCCCAACGATGCCGACGTGCCGTTGTGGCTGCGTTCGATGCCACTGGTTTCGGCGCGGGCGGTCTGGCGGTCGTGGCGCAGGGCGGCTTCAAAGCGCCAGTCGCCCAGGCGGTATTCCTCCAGCGCAAACAGGCCGGTGCGGCGGGTGACGGTGGGTTGCACGTAGGCTTCTTCACCCTCGGCGCTGAACTTGCGCTGCGAGGTCTGCAGGCCGATCACGCCCTTGAACCCGGCAATGGGCTCGTGCTGCAGCTCGATGCGGGTGTCGTAAGCCTTGTTCTTGAAGGTGGTGGCGATGGTGCCGCCCTCGACTTCATCGTGCACGTAGTCCGTTACACCCGCGCGCAGGCGCAGAGCCGAGAAGCCCGCAAAGGGGTTGCGCAGCTCGCCCCGGATGTCGAAGCGCTCGCTGCGCAGATCGACCACCGGGACGTCGCCATGTTCGGCGCCATGGTCATGGTCGTGGCCGTCTTCGCCCTCCTCGCCTTCGTGGGCGCCGCAGTGCAACTGGTTGCCATGGGTGTGGCAGCCCTCAAAGCTGTGGTTGTGGCCCGGCAGGCCGTACTTGGCGGCCTGGCGGGTGTAGGCCGCGCCCAGGTAGCCCCGGTCGCCCACCCACGACAGACCCACACTGCCGGTGTTGGTGCGGTTGAAGCTGCCCAGCACCTTGCGTGTGGCTTCGCCCTCGGGCGCCCAGCCTTTGCCCACGCGGTAGTCGCCCGCGTCGCGCGCCACGCCTTCCACATGCACGGCCAGGTTGCCCGTGCCGCCCGTCAGCGAAAAGGCCCCTGCCCCTTCGCGTGCGCCGGTGTTGGCACGCAGTTCGGCACTGCCCTCCAGGCCCTTGGCCGGGACGGCGGTGGGCACCTTGCCATCCAGCACATTGACCACGCCGCCCACGGCGCCGTTGCCGTAGATCAGGGCCGAGGGGCCGCGCAGCACTTCGATCTGCGTGGCGAGCATGGGCTCGGACACCACGGCGTGGTCGGGGCTGATGGTGGAGGCGTCATGCAGCTCGGCGCCGTCCGACAGCACCTTGACGCGCGGACCGTCCATGCCGCGGATGATGGGGCGGCTGGCACCGGCGCCAAAGTGGCTGCTGGTGATGCCGGGCTCGCTGTTGAGCGTTTCGCCCAGCGTGGCCTCGCGGCGGCGCACGAGCTCGTCGCCCTCCAGCACGGTGGCAGGCGTGGTCATGTCGCCGGCACCCAGTTGCAGGCCGCTGGCAGAGACGGTGACGGGCGGCAGGCTGGGTGCGGCTTCGGCGGCCGCCGGGGCCGTGGTCTGCGCCTGGGCGATGGGGCCTGCGCCCGACAGGGCCAGCATGGCGGCCAGGGCCACGGGGTGCAGGGTGGTGGGGCGGCGGCGCTGGGGCATTGTGGGGTGGGCGAAGGAGAGAGAGGTCATGGTGGTGGCTTGCAACAGGGGCATGCGCTGCGCCACACCGGGCGGGCCGGGTGTGTGCGGGCAGGCAGACAGCTTCACGCCTGGTGGGCGTGAAAATATGAGTGAAAACAGCCTTTTGCGCGCATCTGTATTGCGCTTTTAGCTATGAAATTGGGAGTAATGGGTGCCGAGAGGCGCTTGCGCACGGTGCGACCCCGGCCAGGGGCGGCTGGGGGGCCACGGCGCCAGGAGGTGCCAACGCGGGCAGGCGCTCAGGCCGCTGGCGGGCCCCGCGCCAGGAACAGCGCGGTGTGCGGGAGCGTGGTACGCCCGGCGGGGGGACAAGGCTGCGCCTGCGCGGGGGCGGCCTCGGGCAGCGCCAGGGGGGCGCTGTGCAATGCGTCGCCCAGCGCGAGCTGGTCGAGCAGCAAACAATCGGCGGGGGCGTGACCCGCCACCAGCTGCGCGAGCAGCCCGTGGCCGTGCTCGGCGCTCGCCGTGTCTGTGATGTGGGCATGGCCCTGCACCCGGTCCAGCGCATCGCCATGCACCACCTGGTGCAGGCGCCCCAGGCTGGGGGCTGCGACCAGCGCCAGCACCAGCCATACCAGGGCCAGGTGCGCCCACCAGCGCGCAGGCGCACCCTGCCCTGCACCGCGCGGCAAGGCGGGCAGCCGGGGCTGGAGCGGGCCGAAGCAGCGGCGCGTCATGGGAGGGGTCAGAGTCGGGTCACTTCACCTGCACGGCATCGACCACGCGGTAGTACAGGCCGTACTGGTCGTTGGTGAGCACGGTGAAACGGCCCTCGACCACCACGGGCTCCATCGAATAGCGCACGGGGGTCTTGGCCTTGACCTCGACCATGCTTTCGGGCCCGCCGGGCAGGCAGAACGAGCACGTCATGGGCACGGAGGTGAGCAAAAAGTGCGTCTGCGTAGCCTTGGCGTCCAGCGGCATCATGAAGCCCTGGATGCGCTGCACCGTCTTGTCCATGCCCTTCTGTGCCTCGTTGAACACGGGCACGATGCCGTCCTTGGTGGTCTTGCGGGTCAGGTCGGTCAGCACCGACCAGGGGATCACGTCATTGCGCTGGGGCAGCGGCGCGATGGGGCTGTTGGGGTTGTGGTAACCCGCCCCGGTGCCGGATGGAATGCCAGCGGCCGCCCCGGCAGACAGTGGGGACGAGAGCACGGGGGCTGCGCCCGCCCCGCCCGCCGCCGCAGGCGCTGCAGCGGTTTTACCCGTAGCCCGCTCGAACGCGCCCGGCTCGGGCTTGGTGGCCGGGGGCTGGCCAGACGCCTGGGCCAGCACAGCCCCGGCGCAGCACAGCAAGGTGGCCGCTGCCGCCGCCTGGCGTGCGGCACGGGCGCGGCGGGCGGCGGGTTGCCAGAAGGCAGTGGTCAGGCGAGAGGGCTGGTGGGTGGCCATGGCGGGAGAACCTGTGGGTGGGGGCGAACGAGGGGTGGAAGCGGTGCGCTGCGACTCAGTGCGCGTGCTTCATGCCGCAGTATTTTCCGATAGCCAGGTTTTTGCAGGCGGCCTGCAGGTCTTTCTGGCACTGGTCATGGCCCTTGCCAGACTCCAGGCATTTGGCGGCGGCCTCATGCGCGGCGGCCATCGCGCGGTGGCGGGCGATGTCCTCCTTGGTGTCCTTGTCGTTGTGTGCCTGGGCGTGGGCCAGGGCACCGGCGAGGAGCATGGGGGCCAGCGCAAGAGCGGTGAGGAGTTTTTTCATGGAGGGGCTTTCAGGTTGAGTTGGTAGGGGGTTTGTGGCGGTCAGAACTCGGCGGCTGCATCAGGGCTGGCCGAGCAGGTCCGCCACATCGGTGCGGTACGCCTGCATCGCGGGCAGCAAGGCCGCCAGCGCTGCCACACCCGCTGCCAGCAGCGGCACACCCGCCTCGGCGGGCAGCCAGATGAGGCCGGTCACGGGCAACAGCCCTTGCGCCTGCAGCGCCCAACCCAGGCCATGCGCCAGGCCATGGCCCAGCAGCAGCCCCAGGGCAGACGCCAGCGCAGCCAGCCACAGCGCCTCCCACAGCACCAGCCCCGCCACGCGGCCGGGCGGCGCGCCCAGCATGCGCAGCATGGCCAGGTCGGCGCGGCGCTCGCGCACGGCGTTCCACAGCGCGATGAACACGCTCAGCGCGGCCACGGCCAGCAGCACGCCGCCAAAGGCGCGCAGCACATCGGCGCCCACGCCCAGCAGACGCAACAGGCGCGTGACCTCAATGGCGGGTGCCGCCGCCTGCATGGCGGTGTCGGCGTTGATCTTGCGCGGCAGCGTGACGGCAGCCATGGGCGTGCGGTAGCGCACCAATGCCACGGTCACTTCGCGCTCCTGTTTCATGATTTCCAGGTCCTCCGCATCGTTGGCTGTGGCGGTCTCGTGCACCATCCAGACGGATTCGGTGCTGGTCAGGATGAGCCGGTCAAGCACGCAGCCGCAGGGCGCGAGCACGCCGCTCACGCGGTAGGGGTGGTTGCCATGCGCGTGCCCTCCCCCGCCCAGCCCGTGGCTGCCGACAAAGGTGGCACCTACCAGCGGCGCACCGGCATGGCCGCTTTTGACAATGCCACGCGCCACGCTGGCGCCCAGCACCGCATCCATGGGCTGCTGCCACAGCGCGCCCTCGGCCAATTGGGCCCCGTAGTGCGCCACGTAGTCGGGCGTGGTGCCCACGATGCGAAAGCCCTGGTAGCTGTCGCCCAGGCTCAGCGGGATGACCTGCGCCACCAGCGGGTTCTTCTGCAGCGCCTGCACTTCTTGCAGCGGGATGTTGCCGGTGGGCACGTCGATGTGGAACACGCCCGCCAGGATCAGCTGCAGCGGGCTGCCCTTGGCACCCACCACCAGGTCGATGCCATCCAGGTCGCGCTCAAAGGCCTTGTCGAGCTGCGTGGCCACCAGCAGCACCAGGGTGATGGCAGCCAGGCCCAGCGTGAGCACCAGCAGGTTGAGTACCGCCGCCAGCGGGCGGGACCACAGGTAGCGCCAGGACAGGTGGGCCAGTTTTACTATGTTTTTCATAGCTACTCGCGCCCTTCTGTTGCGCGGTAGGCCGCTATTTCATTCAAATCCAGCGTCTGCGCACCGGCCAGGGCCGACACCACACGCTGGTCGTGCGTGGCAATGATCAGGCTGGCATCGCAGGCGGCGGCGCTGCGCTGCAGCAGTGTCAGCGCATCGGCGGCAGCTTCGTCGTCCAGGCTGGCCGTGGGCTCGTCGGCCAGCAGCACCTGCGGCGCCAGCAGCACGGCCCGCGCCAGCGCCACGCGCTGCGCCTGCCCGCCCGAGAGCTGGTGCGGCTTGCGCTCGGCCAGCTCGGCCACGCCCACCTGCCCCAGCGCGCGATGGATGGCCGCATCGTCGCGCGGCAGCCCGGCCGCAAAGTAGACCAGTGCGAGGTTGTCAGCCACCGTGAGCGCGCTGCTGAGGTAGAGCTTCTGCGGCAAAAAGCCGATGGTGCGCGCGCGCCAGGCATCGATCTCGGCCCCGCGCTGCGTGCCCAGCTGCGTGCCCGCCACAAACAGGTCGCCCCCGCTGACTCCGCGCAGCCCCGCCATCAGCGCCAGCCAGGTGGACTTGCCCGTGCCAGAGCGCCCGCGCAGCAGCAGCGTGCCGCCCTGGCGCAGATCCACATCAGGAAAACGCAGCGGCGCAGCGCCGCCGGTGGCATAGGTGTAGGAAAGCCCCCGGGTGCGGATCATGCGGCGGTCCCTTCTGCCGGGTGGGCGCACTCCACACACCGCCCGTGCACGGCAATGTCCACCGCCAGGCTCTCATGTCCCGCTGTGGCCAGGGCCAGCAGCACCTGCTTGAGGGCGTTCTGCACCTTGGCCGAGCCCTGCGACAGGCGGAACTGGCGGTGACAGTCGTCGCATTCAAATCTTGGGGCTGTGCCCTCTTCTCCCTGTGGAGCGCGCGTGTAGCGGGTGACGCGGGCGGCATCCACCTGCTTGTGCAGCAGCCCGGCGCCGGCAAAACGGTCGAGCATGCGGTAGACGGTGACTTTGTTGACCGGGGCGCCCGCCTCAACCAGCGCCGCTTCGACTTCCGCTTCGGAGAGTGCGGCGTCGGGGCGCGTTTCATACAGCGCCGCCAGCGCCCGCGTGGCGCGCGTGGCGCGCATGCCGGGGGGGAGCGACCAGGGCTGAGGGAGGGAGGATGAAGGGACTGGAGCGGGCATGAGGCACTGCGGCAGGCTGAAAACGCCTTTAACGCAATTGGGTTGCATTATGCGCGCTCTGTCCACGCCTTTTACTATGGTGGCTCCGCATAAAGGGCCACTCAATGGGCTACGAATACACGCTGAAGGTACAGAAAGAATTCAGAGCCGCCGTTGCAGAGCAAGCCAGTACAGGCATATCTCATATTTACGAGCGTTTGCCCGCAGGTGCTTCGAAGCATGTCAGCCTCTCGCCCGTCCCGGAAGGTTTGCTGCTTTGCGACTATTTGTCGCATGAAAGCGATGCAGCGATGGCCCTTCAACGGGCGGTTCAATGGCTGCTTCTGCACGCCCCGGAGGTCACTATTGCAGAAGCTTGACATGGTGTGACAAAGCAGGACCCCACGATGAACTAGGCCTTCAGGTACTTCGCAAACGTCTTCCTGAACTTCTCTACCTTTGGCCCCACCACAAACGCGCAGTACCCGGCGTTCGGGTGCTTGGCAAAGTAGTCCTGGTGGTACGCCTCGGCCGTGCTGTAGTTGGCGAGTGGCTTCACTTCGGTGGTGATGGGCGCACCAAACAGCTTGTCTTGCGACATCTGGCGAATCATGTCATTGGCAATGTCACCGTGCATGGGGTCTTCGTAGTAGATGCCGCTGCGGTACTGCGTGCCCACGTCGTTGCCCTGGCGGTTGAGCGTGGTTGGGTCGTGGGTGTGGAAGAAGATCTCCAGGATTTCTTCCAGGCTGATCTCGTCGGCATCAAACGTCAGGCGCACTACCTCGGCGTGGCCGGTATCACCCTCACAGATCTGCTCGTATGTGGGGTTGACGGTGTGGCCGTTGGTGTAGCCGCTTTCCACATCGGTGATGCCGCGCACGCGGTCGAACACGGCTTCGGTGCACCAGAAGCAGCCGCCGCCCAGGGTGATGGTTTGCAAAGTCATGGGGTCCTCGGGTTCAAACGGAGACAGAGCCTTGGATTATGAATTGACGCCCCAACCCGTGCTTGCTACATTACTAACCGGTCAGTCATTAACTCAAGCGCCTTGTCTCCCACACCCTTTTCTTCTTCGACAGCTGCAGGCACCAAACGCGAGCGCCGCAAGGAAGCCCGCCCGGGAGAACTGCTGGAGGCCGCACTTGACCTGTTTGTCGAGAAGGGGTTTGCCGCCACACGGGTGGACGAGGTGGCAGCGCGTGCCGGGGTGTCCAAGGGCACGCTGTTTCTTTACTTTCCCAGCAAAGAAGAACTCTTCAAGGCCGTGGTGCGCGAGAACATCGCCGGGCGCTTTGCCGAGTGGAACAACGAACTGGAAAGCTTTGTGGGCACCACCAGTGAGGTGCTGCGGTATTGCTACCAGGTTTGGTGGGAACGCATTGGCGCCACCAAGGCGTCCGGCATCACCAAGCTGATGCTGAGCGAGGCACAAAACTTCCCTGAGATCGCGCAGTTCTATCAGCACGAAGTCATTCTTCCCGGGCAGGCGCTGATCCGTCGCATTCTGGAACGAGGTATTGCCCGGGGTGAGTTCCGCCCCGTGAATCTGGACTACGCCGTGTACCTGGTGCTGGCCCCCATGATCTTCCTCATGATGTGGAAGCACTCGGTGGGCGCCTGCGTGCCCGATGCCTTGGGCATGACGCCAGAGCAGTACATCGAGATGCAGGCCGACAACATCCTGCACGGGCTGTGTGTGCGGCCCGGCACCACCCCGCCCGCCCCCTCCTCTTCAACCCCTGTTTGATCAGATCATGAAACGCTGGATTCCCTGGGTGGCGGCAGCCATCGCCGTTGTGTTGGTGGGCAGTGGGGTCTGGCGTGCCATGGCCGCGCGGCAGGCGCAGCAAAAAGCCCTGAGTGAGGCCACCGCGCAGCGCGTGGCAGCGCCGCTGCAGTTGGGCGCCGACGAGGTGCTGCGGGTGGCGCAGGTCAACCTGCCGCTGGGCGTGCCGGTGTCGGGCGCGCTGCGGGCGGTGGATTCGGCCATGGTCAAGGCACGCGTGGGTGGTGAACTGCAGGGCCTCACGGTGCGCGAAGGCGATAGCGTGAAGGTGGGCCAGGAGGTGGCGCGCATCGACCCTACCGAGGCCCGCGCCCGCTTGCGCCAGGCGCAGCAGCAGGCCGATGCAGCCAAATCCCAGGTGGACATCAACCAGCGCCAGTACACCAACAACCGTGCGCTGGTGGACCAGGGCTTTATTTCACCCACCGCGCTGGTCACCTCCCAGGCCAGCCTGGAGGCCGCCCAGTCGAGCTACCAGGCGGCCGTGGCTGCGGCCGATGTGGCCCGCAAGGCGCTGGACGACACCGTGCTCAAAAGCCCCATCAGCGGCCAGGTGGCACAGCGCCTGGCGCAACCGGGCGAGCGCGTGGCGGTGGATGCCCGCATCATCGAGGTGGTGGACCTGTCGCGCCTGGAGCTGGAGGCGCTGCTGCCCCCGGCCGACTCCGTGGCCGTGCGGGTGGGCCAGAAGGCGCAACTTTCCGTTGAAGGAATGCCAGCACCGGTGACGGCTACGGTGGTGCGCATCAACCCCAGCGCCCAGGCAGGCAGCCGCACGGTGCCGGTGTACCTGCGCGTGGAGCAGGCCCAGAACGCAACGCCGCTGCGCCAGGGCCTCTTTGTGCAGGGCACGCTCGACACCGGCCGCGCCGATGTGCTGGCCGTGCCGCTTGATGCGGTGCGCACCGACAAGCCCGCGCCCTACCTCCAGACACTGAAAGATGGCCGCGTGGCCTATGCCGAAGTCAAGACGGGCACACGCGCGGTGGTCAATGGCCAGCCCCTGGTGGCGGTGGAAGGGGTGCCTGTGGGCACACCCGTGATTGCTGGCCGCATCGGTCAGTTGCGCGAGGGCACGGTTGTGTCTATTGCCGGGGCGGCCGCTGCGGCTGCCGCTGTGCCTGCGGCCTCCCGCACGGCGCCCTGAGCGCCCCGTCCCGCCATGTGGTTCACCAAAGTCAGCCTCAAAAACCCCGTGTTCGCCACGATGGTGATGCTCGCCATCGTCGTGTTGGGCTTGTTCTCGTACCAGCGCCTCAAGGTTGATCAGTTTCCCAACATCGACTTCCCCGTGGTGGTGGTCACCGTGGACTACCCCGGTGCCTCGCCTGAAATCGTCGAGAGCGAGGTCACCAAGAAGATCGAGGAAGGTGTCAACTCGATTGCGGGCATCAACGCCCTCACCTCGCGCAGCTACGAAGGCACTGCGGTTGTCATCATCGAGTTCCAGCTGCACATCGACGGCCGCAAGGCCGCCGAGGATGTGCGCGAGAAGGTGGCCACCGTGCGCCCCAACCTGCGCACCGAGGTCAAGGAACCGCGCGTACTGCGCTTCGACCCCGCGAGCCGCGCCGTATGGTCGCTGGCCGTGTTGCCCGACGAAAAATCGAGCCGCAGCGCCGTCGAACTGACCACCTGGGCCGAGCAGGTGCTGAAAAAGCGCCTGGAGAACGTGCGCGGCGTGGGCGCGGTGAACCTGGTGGGGGCCACCAAGCGCGAAATCAACATCTACCTGAACCCGCAGGCGCTCGAAGCCTTCGGCGTGACGCCCGAGCAGGTGGCCAGCGCCGTGCGCAACGAAAACCAGGATCTGCCCGTGGGCGCGATCCGCTCGCTGGCGCAGGAGCGCGTGGTGCAGATCGATGCGCGCATGGAGCGCCCCGAGGACTTCGGCAAGATCATCGTGGCCCGCAAGAACGGAGCGCCCGTGCGCCTGGACCAGGTGGCACGGGTGAACGACGGTGCGCAGGAAGTGGAGAGCCTGGCTTTGTACAACGGCCAGCGCACCCTGCTCCTGTCGGTGCAGAAGTCGCAGGGCGAAAACACCATCGAGGTGGTGGACGGCCTGAATACCGCCGTGGCCGAACTCAAGAACCAGCTGCCCCCCGGCGTGCGGCTGGAGAGCATTGGCGACAGTTCGCGCCCCATCCGCGTGGCGGTGAACAACGTGCGCCAGACGCTGATCGAGGGCGCGATCCTCACAGTGCTCATCGTGTTCCTGTTCCTGAACTCCTGGCGCTCCACCGTGATCACCGGGCTGACGCTGCCGATTGCGCTGATCGGCACCTTCCTGTTCATGAACATGTTCGGCTTCACCATCAACATGATCACGCTGATGGCTTTGAGCCTGTGCGTGGGCCTGTTGATCGACGACGCCATCGTGGTGCGTGAGAACATCGTGCGCCATGTGCAAATGGGCAAAGGCGCGTATGACGCGGCCATGGACGGCACACAAGAGATTGGCTTGGCGGTGCTGGCCACCACCCTGTCCATCGTGGCGGTGTTCATGCCCATCGGGTTCATGGGCGGCATCATCGGCAAGTTCTTCCACGAGTTCGGCATCACCATCGTCGCGGCGGTGATGATCTCGATGTTTGTGAGCTTCACGCTCGACCCCATGCTGTCCAGCATCTGGCACGACCCGAGCATCCACGCACACGGCCAGAAAACGGAGCCCGTCACCTTCTACGACAAGACCATTGGCCGCGTCACCGGCTGGTTTGACCGCGCCACCGATGCGCTGGCCGAGGGCTACCAGCACATCCTGCGCTGGTCGCTGGTGCACAAGCTGGCCACCATGGCCATTGCCGTGGCGATCTTCGTGCTGAGCGTGGTCATGGTGCCGCTGCTGGGCACCGAGTTTGTGCCCAAGGCCGATTTCTCTGAAACATCGCTCAACTTCTACACCCCTGTGGGCTCATCGCTCGAAGCCACCGAGGCCAAGGCCAAACAGGTGGAAGGCATCCTGCGCGAGATGCCCGAGGTGCGCTACACGCTGGCCACCATCAACACCGGCAGCGCCCAGGGCAAGATATACGCCAACATCTACGTGCGCCTGGTGGACCGCAAGGACCGCAGCCGCAGCGTGGACCAGATGTCCGACGTGCTGCGCGAGCGCCTGAAAACCGTGCCCGGCATCACCATCACCCACTTGGGCCTGCTGGACGCCGTGGGCGGCAACAAGCAGGTGGAGTTCTCGCTGCAAGGTCCCGACCTGCAGGAGCTGGAGCGCCTGACCAAGGTGGTTACGGAGAAGATCCGCGACATTCCCGGTCTGGTGGACCTGGACACCAGCGCCAAGCCCAACAAACCGGTGATTGCGCTGGAGGTGAAGCGCGATGTGGCCTCGGACCTGGGGCTGTCGGTGGCGCCCATGGCGGCATCGCTGCGCACGCTGGTGGCGGGCTCCACGGTGGGGAACTGGCGTGCGCCGGACGACCAGACCTATGACGTGAACGTGCGACTGGCCCCCGAGGCCCGCACCCAGCCTGCCGACCTGGAGCGCCTGCCCTTTGCGCTGGCCGCTGCCGACGGCAGCACCCGCATCGTGCGCCTGAACCAGGTGGCCCGCGTGACCGAATCGACTGGCGCCAACCAGATCAACCGGCGCGACCTGACCCGCGAAGTGGCCGTGAACGCCAACGTGGCCCAGCGCTCGGCGGGCGAGGTCTCGGGCGACATCAAGAAGGCGCTCGACACCGTGGCCTTCCCGCCCGGCTACCGCTACCAGTTCGGCGGCTCGACCAAGAACATGGCCGAATCGTTTGGCTACGCCATCTCGGCCCTGGCCATGGCCATCATCTTCATCTACATGATCCTGGCGAGCCAGTTCAAGAGCTTCCTGCAGCCGCTGGCGCTGATGACCTCGCTGCCGCTGACGCTCATCGGCGTGGTGCTGGCGCTCCTGATGTTCCGCTCCACGCTGTCGATGTTCTCGATCATCGGCGTGGTGATGCTGATGGGCCTCGTGACCAAGAACGCCATCCTGCTGGTGGACTTTGCGATCCGTGCCCGCGAAGAACATGTGAATGACGAAGGCCACACCGTGCCCGGCCTGCCCCGCGCAGACGCCCTGCTGCTGGCCGCGCGCGTGCGGTTGCGCCCCATCCTCATGACCACGCTGGCCATGATTTTTGGCATGGTGCCGCTGGCGTTTGCGCTGTCCGAGGGCTCCGAGCAGCGCGCGCCCATGGGCCAGGCGGTGATTGGCGGCGTCATCACCTCGTCGCTGCTGACGCTGGTGGTGGTACCAGTGGTGTATTGCTATATGGATGATCTGGCCCGCTGGGCACGCCGCAAGTTCGCCGGTGCGCCTGCAACGCCCAGTAAAATCGAGGGTTTGTCCTAGACGCCCGCCCCACGGAGATATTCCATGAACATGCCCCTGAACACGTCCGCCAACATCAGCGACCCCGTCGCCCAGGCCCGTTACAACATGATTGAGCAGCAGATCCGCCCCTGGAACGTGCTCGACGCCGACGTGCTCGACCTGCTGGCCGTGGTGCGCCGAGAAGACTTCGTGCCCCCTGCCTACCGCAGCATGGCGTTCATGGACATCGAAGTGCCCCTGCTGGGCAGCGACGCCGAAGAGGCCGTGCGCCTGGGTCACAGCATGCTGCAGCCGCGCGTTGAAGCGCGTGTGCTGCAAGACCTGCAAATCAAGCCCACCGACCGCGTGCTGGAGATCGGCGCCGGTTCGGGCTACATGGCCGCCCTGCTGGCCCACCGTGCCGAGCGCGTGGTGTCCCTCGAAATCAACCCCGAACTGGCCGAAATGGCCCGCGAGAACCTGCGCGACGCCGGCATCCAGAACGCCGATGTGCGCCAGGCCGACGGCGCCCGTGACGCGATCCCGGACGGCCCTTTCGACGTGATCGTGCTCAGCGGCTCCGTGGCCGAAGTGTCCGCCGCCCTGCTCTCCCAACTGCGCGACGGCGGCCGCCTGGGCGCCATTGTGGGTGGTGAGCCTGTCATGCGCTTCACCCTGACGCGCCGCACCGGCGACCGTTTCGAGACCACCTCGCCCTGGGACACCATTGCGCCCCGCCTGGTCAATTTCCCCGAGCCATCCGGCTTCACTTTCTGACTACCGTCCTTCGGAGTTCTGCATGATTGATCACGTCCGCCCCGCTCAGCTGTCTGCCTGGTTTGCCACGGCACCCGAAGGCAGCCAGCCCCTGGTGCTGGACGTGCGCGAACCCTGGGAGCTGCAAACCGCCAGCGTGCGCGCTGAGGGCTTCGAGCTGGTGGCCATACCCATGGGCGAACTGCCCGCGCGGCTGGCCGAGCTGGACGCTGCCCTCCAGGCGCAACGCCCCATCGCCTGCCTGTGCCACCACGGCGCACGCAGCCTGCGGGTGGCCGCGTTTTTGCAGCACAACGGTTTTGAAAAGCTGGCCAACATCACCGGTGGCATCGACGCCTGGTCGCATGAAAACGACCCCGCCGTGCCTCGGTACTGACGCTTTGCCACGGCCCACGACCGCCCGCTCGCTTCCTCCATCGAATCGCAGACCCTTCTGAAGGACCTCCATGACACCGTTCCGGCCTCTTTCCCTGTCCCTCCTGTCCCTGGCACTGGGCGCGGCGCTCACCGCCCCGGCGCAGGCCCAGAGCCTGCTGGAGCTGGTGGAGTCGGCCCACACCTATGACACGGCCTGGCAATCGGCCCGTGCCCAGCTCGATGCGGCAGGCCGCAAGGCCGACCAGGCCCGCGCGGGCCTGCTGCCCTCGGCTGCGCTCACGGGTGGCCTTACCCGCAGCAATGTGGAGTTGAGCAAGCCCAAAATTGAGAACACCGGCACCGCCCAGACGGTGGGCATCAACGCCTCGCAGCCGCTGTACCGCCCGGCCAACCGCATCACCCTGGAGCAAGGCCAGCGCGGTGTGGACGTGGCCCAGGCCCAGCTCGATGCCGCCACCCAGGACCTGCTGGTGCGCGTGAGCCAGGCCTACTTTGACGTGCTGGCCGCGCAGGACACCCTGACCTTTGTGCAGGCCCAAAAGGCGGCTGTGTCCGAGCAACTGGCCTCGGCCAAGCGCAACTTCGAGGTGGGCACCACCACCGTCACCGATTCCCGTGAAGCCCAGGCCCGCTACGACCTGGTGATTGCACAAGAGATCGCCGCCGAAAACGATCTGCGCGTGAAGCGCCTGGCGCTGGACCAGCTCGTGGGTATCACCGGCACCCAGCCGCGCCCCCTGGCCCTGCCCTTGCAGCTGCCCAGCGTGCAGCCCGCCAACGTGACCACCTGGGTGGACACCGCGCGCGACCAGCAGCCCGGCGTGCGCCAGGCCGCCATTGCGCTCGACATCGCCCGCCTGGAAACCAAAAAGGCCGAAACCGGCCACCTGCCCACCGTGGATCTGCAGGCGGGATACAACGTCACGCGCAACCTCAACGGCACCATCAGTGCCCCCGGCGTGACCAACCGCAGCAACGCCGCCAGCGTGGGCGTGGCGCTGAATCTGCCGCTGTTTGCGGGTTTTGCGGTGCAAAACCGCGTCAAGGAAACCCTGGCCCTGGAGGAAAAAGCCACGGCCGACCTGGAAACCGCGCGCCGCAATGTGGCCCAGGCCACCCGCGCTGCCTTTTTTGGCGTGCAGTCCGGCCAGGGCCAGGTGCAGGCGCTCGAAGCCGCCGAGGCCTCCAGCCAGAGCGCACTCGACGCCAACAAGCTGGGCTACCAGGTGGGCGTGCGCATCAACATCGATGTGCTCAACGCACAAAGTCAGCTGTTCCAGACCAAGCGCGACCTGGCCCAGGCCCGCTACAACGTGCTGCTGGGCACGCTCAAGCTGCGCCAGGCGGCGGGCACGCTGGCGCAGCAGGACGTCGAAGCCATCAACGCGCTGCTGGTGAAGTAAGCAGCCAATCAACCAGCCGCTCAGATCACCGCGTCGGGGATGCTGCTTTCCTCCCCGGCCAGCACCTGTGGGTGCGCGCGCAGCTGGTCAGCCGCCATGGGCCGCCCCAGCAGGTAGCCTTGCAGGTAGTCGCAGCCCTCGGCCTTGAGGATTTCGTACTGGCGCCAGGTTTCCACCCCCTCGGCCACCACGTTGAGGTGCAGGCTGTGGGCCATCGAGATGATGGCGCGCACCAGTGAATGGTTGCGGCTGCTCTCCTGCAGGCCCATCACAAAGCTGCGGTCGATCTTGACGGTGTTGAGGCTGAAGCGTGAGAGGTAGCTCAGCGACGAGTAGCCGGTGCCGAAGTCGTCCAACGACAGCCCCACCCCCGCGTCGTGCAGGCGGTGCAGCAGCGCGGGCAGGTCTTCCTGGTCGCTGGCCAGCAGGGTTTCGGTCAGCTCCAGCTCGATGCCCGAGGGGGGCACGCCATAGCGCTCCAGCAGGGCAAACACCTGGCTCTCAAACCCGGGCTGCGCAAACTGCCGCACCGACACATTGATGCTGATCACCGGCGCCAAACCCGGCTGGGCGCGCCACTGCGCCGCCTGGCGGATCGCCTCTTCCAGAATCCACTGGCCCACCTCCAGGATGAGCGATGACTCCTCGGCCGCCGGGATGAAACGCCCGGGCGGCACCCAGCCCAGCTGGGGGTTTTCCCATCGCACCAGCGCCTCGGCCTTGGTCATGCGGCCGGTGCTGCAGCTGTAGATGGGCTGGTAGTGCAGCCGCAGTTCCCCGCGCGGTACGGCCTGGCGCAGGGCAGACTCCAGCCGCAGC
Source organism: Acidovorax sp. Q11 (assembly GCF_054950075.1). NCBI lineage: Bacteria > Pseudomonadati > Pseudomonadota > Betaproteobacteria > Burkholderiales > Comamonadaceae > Acidovorax > Acidovorax sp. Q11. The sequence continues at coordinate 53,422 of NZ_JBUDZG010000019.1, forward strand.
GATTCGGCCAGGCGTTCGTCCATGTCCGACTCGAAGAAACACCAGCTGCCCCGCCCGCGCGCCTTGGACTCGTACATGGCCACTTCGGCGTGCTGCAGCAGCACCGAGGCCTTGAGGCCCTCGCGCCCCGAAAACGCGACGCCAATGGTGGCTTCGATCTGGTACTCCATGCCGTCGGCGGAACAGAACTGGCGCCGGATCAGCTGCAGCAGCGCCAGCGCACGGGCCTCGACCTCCAGGATGCTCATGAGCGACGGCAGCCCCGCCATTACCAGCGCAAATTCATCGCCACTCAGGCGCGCCAGCAGATCGCCTGGTTTGAGCTGGGCCTGCAGTGCCTGGGCGATGTCGCGCAGGATTCCATCGCCAAAGGCATGGCCCAGTGTGTCGTTCACTTTCTTGAAATGGTCCAGGTCGATCAGCAACACCGCGCACTGCGTGTGCTGGCGGTGTGAGATCCAGAGCACGGCGTCAAGCTGCTGCTCCAGAAAACGCCGGTTGGGCAGGCCGGTCAGTTGGTCGGTGTTGGCCTGGTGCAGGCGCTCTTCTTCGCCCCGCTTGCGTTCGCTCAGGTCGCGGATCAGGCCCAGGATCACGGGGTAGCCCAGGTCCATGTAGCTGGAGAAAATGATCTCGGCCGGAAACGGCTCGCCCCGGGCGGGGGTGACCGACCGCTCCAGTCGCATGGGCTCGTCCATGGGGCCCGACTGCACCATGGCATTGACCTTGCGGAACATGGCCTCAGCCTCTTCCTGCTCACGGGTCAGCAGCGGCACCTGCCGGCCCTCCAGCGCTGCCGGGGACGTACTGCCCGCCAGTTGGGCAAAGCGGTCGTTGCAAAACAGTATCTTGCCGTCGAGCCTGCGGGCCACCAGCGCATCGGGCAGGTGCTTGATCACGTTGGACAGCCGCTGGCGCGTCTGCGCAATGGCTGCATCCACCAGCACCAGTCCCAGCAACACACTGGAGACCCAGCCCACCGCCAGAATGTCCGGGTTCTGAAACGGCGTGCCAATGGTGGACGGCTCCAGAAAGTACAAAAGGAACGCCCCGGTCTTGAGGGCAAAAGCCACCGCCAGCAACCGGTAGTGCATGCGCAGGCACAGGTAGGCAGACACCCCATAGACCAGCATCATCAGCCCCAGCACCAGGATGCTGGCCGCGCGCTTGTCACCCCCGATGCCCACCACCGCGATCAGAAATGCCACCCCCAGGCTGCGCCCGATCAGGGTGCCGGGGCCGATGATGCGGCCCCTGAGGAAGTTGGTGCCCCCGTGCAGGCTGGCCAGAAAGAAGCCGGTGAGCAGCGTGGCCACCACCCCCAGCCACTGCGATTCAGGCTGCAGGTGGTAGCGATAGCCGGTGAAGGTGGCCCCGGCCAGCGCAAGGTGGGCAATGCCCCAGAGCAGCGTGGCCTGGTTCAGGCGGGCACTGCTCCAGCCGATCAGGAACGCCACGCCCAGAATCGCGAGTGCCGCAACGCCCAGGTCGTGAACAGGAACCACAGGACACCACCAGATACAGTTGTTTCACAGCATCGTAGCGGCTGCGGCTTACTTTGTGCTTAGGGTATGCCGCTGCCCTTGTCGTCATCGATATCTATTGACGGCGATGGCGAGTGCTGGAAGGCGCCAAGCCTTCACCGGGGTCGCACGATGCCCAGAACGGCCTGCGCCGTGGCCTGCGCCGCCCCCCGGTGGGCGGTGGAAAAGCGGCTGGCGCGCTCACTGGCTGCCGCGTGGGCGGCCGGGTCCAGGGCCAGACCTGTGGCCTGGGCGACGCCTGCGGCCATGTCGGGCACACGCTGCGCGGCGCCAGCGGCGCGGGCCAGCTCGGCCGCCTCGGCAAAGTTGAAGGTGTGGGGGCCCAGCACCACCGGGCAGCCGCAGGCGGCGGCTTCGATGAGGTTCTGTCCGCCCAGCGGGGCAAAGCTGCCACCCAGCATGGCCACATGGGCCAGGCCGTAGTACAGCGCCATCTCGCCCAGCGAGTCGCCCAGCCACACGTCGGCGGCCTCGGGCACACCGGTCCATGTGCTGCGGCGGGACACGGAGAGGCCCGCCTGCAGCAGCAGCTGGTGCACCTCGTCAAACCGCTGCGGGTGGCGCGGCACGATGAGCCACTGCACAGTGCGCGCGGCAGACTCTGCGCAAAACGCTCCACTATTGATAGCATCTTGAGCATGCTGGACGCGCGCAGAGGCCGTTTTTAACCTCAAATTTTCAAGCCACAGAGCCTCTTCGCCCTCGCGGCTACTGGCCAGCATGACCACGGGGCGTGGCGCCTGCGCGCGCCAGCTGCGGCCCTGCGCCAGTTGCGCCGCATCGGGCACCACGTCGAACTTGAGGTTGCCGAACACGCCTGCCACCCGTGCGCCGATGGCGCGCAGCCGCTGGGCATCGTCTTCGGTCTGGGCCCACACGGCGGCCAGGTTGCTGTAGGCGGGCCGCGCCAGTGCGGCCAGGCGCTGCGCGTTGCGCAGCGACTTGGCGTTGAGCCGCGCATTCGCCAGCACCAGCGGCACGCCCCGCTTGCGGCAACCGGCCACCAGGTTGGGCCAGACCTCGGTCTCCATCAGGATGCCGATGGCCGGGCGGAACTTGCGCAGAAACCGCGCCACGGCGCCGGGGGTGTCCCAGGGCTGCCACACCTGCAAATCGCCGGGCAGCAGCAGCTTCTCGCCCTCGGCCCTGCCCGTGGCCGTGCCATGTGTGAGCAGCAGGCGCATGCCCGGCAGCTGCTCTCGCAGCGCGGCCAGCAGGATGGCGGCGGCCCGTGTTTCGCCCAGCGAGACCGCATGGATCCATACAAAACGGCCCAGCGGGTCGGAGCTGCTGTGCATCATCAGGCTGTCGATGGGCGCGGGATAGCGGCCAAAACGCTCGCCAATGGCCACGCCGTAACCCGGCTCGGCCTTGGCGCGGCGGCGCAGCTTGCGGCGCAGCAGGGGCTGGGCGCCCCAGGTCACCACCGAGTACAGGGCGCGGGCGGGGTTCATGCCACGGCGAGGTGCTGGAGGTCCACGGCCACTACGCCGCCACTCCAGCCGCTGTCGCCCCGGGCGGCCCAGACCAGGCTGGGTGCATCGCCCTCGGCCGCCACCACGCAGCGGCCGCCGGGCTCCCAGACCGCGCTGCGGCCTGCGCTGACATATCCGCCGGACGGCCCGCTGTAGTTGGCCAGCAGCATGGCCATGGCGTGGTCGCGTGCGTAGCCCTGCAGCAATGCCGATTCGGGGCCGTAGCCCTGGTGGCTGATCAGGGCCCCGGCCGCATACAGCGCCGCACCCGCGCCATGTGCGGCACTCGCGTGCTCTGGGTGGGTGATGTCTGCGCACACCGCCATGCCCGTGGGCTCGCCCGCCAGCAGGTGCACCTGGGCATCGTGGGGGCCTGCGCTGGCAAAACGCTCCTCGCTGGTGTGCAGGTGGCGCTTGCGGTACAGCGCCACGCTGCCATCGGGCGCCAGCACCCAGGCGCCGATGGCGGGCAAGGCGCCTGCCTGCACGGGCGCCGCGGGCCCACCCACCACGATGGCCATGCCCTGCTCGCGCGCAGCCTGGCGCAGGGGGGCCAGCGCTGCATGGTCGGCATCCAGCACGTTGGCGGCCAGCACTGCGGGCTCGTAGCCGGTGAGCGAGAGTTCGGGGAACAGCAGCACCTGCACGCCCTCGCTGGCCGCTACCCGCACAAAGGCCAGGTGGATCAGCACATTGCGCGCCACATCCCCAGGGACGGACGGCGACTGTGCGGCGGCGATGCGCAGGGGGGTGGACACGGAGGGGTTGTTCACGCGGGCAGCTCGGTCAGGAAGGTGGCAGGCAACAGGGTTGTCGAGAGGTGCTCAGTGGCTGGCCGCGCCCACATGGGCGTCGGGCTTGACCTTGTGCAGCAGCGCCAGCATGGCGGCCTCGATGCGCGCCAGCGCCTCGGGGGTGTGCCCTTCAAAGCGCAGCACCAACACGGGCGTGGTGTTGCTGGCGCGGATCAGGCCAAAACCGTCGGGCCAGTCCACTCGCAGGCCGTCGATGGTGCTCACTGTGGCGGGCGCGGCAAACAGGCCTGCGGCCAGGGCCTGCAGCTCGGCCGTGAGGCGGTGGGGTTCGCCCTCAGCACACGACACGTTGAGTTCAGGCGTCGAGAAGCTGGTGGGCAGTGCGTTGAGCACGGCGCTCGGGTCTTGCGACTTGCTCAAAATTTCCAGCAGGCGGCAGCCCGCATAGGTGCCGTCGTCAAAACCGTACCAGCGCTCCTTGAAGAAGATATGGCCGCTCATCTCGCCGCCCAGCGGGGAGTTCGTCTCTTTCATGCGCGCCTTGATGAGCGAGTGACCGGTCTTGAACATCACCGGCACACCACCAGCAGCGGCAATCGCGGGCGCCAGGCGCTGGGTGCACTTCACGTCGAAGATGATCTCGCCGCCAGGCGTGCGCGAGAGCACGTCTTGCGCAAACAGCATCATCTGGCGGTCGGGGAAGATGTTGGTGCCGTCCTTGGTGACGATGCCCAGGCGGTCGCCGTCGCCGTCAAACGCCAGGCCCAGCTCGGCATCGCTGGCTTTCAGGGCATCGATCAGGTCGCGCAGGTTCTCGGGCTTGCTCGGGTCGGGGTGGTGGTTGGGGAAGTTGCCATCCACCTCGGAGAACAGCTCGATCACTTCGCAGCCCAGCGCGCGGAAGATGGCGGGGGCCGAGGCGCCCGCAATGCCGTTGCCGCAGTCCACCACAATCTTCAGGGGGCGGGCCAGCTTCACGTCGCCCACGATGCGTTCGCGGTAGGTGGGCAGCACATCCACATGGCGCACCGAGCCGCCGGGCGCCAGTTGCCAGCTCTCCTGCTCCATGGTGCGGCGCAGGCCCTGGATCTCTTCGCCGTAGATGGCTCGGCCGTTCAGCACCATCTTGAAGCCGTTGTAGTCCTTGGGGTTGTGGCTGCCCGTGACCTGGATGCCACTGTTGCACAGTGTGCTGGCCGCAAAGTACAACAGCGGCGTGGTGACCAGGCCCACGTCGATGACCTCGATGCCCGCCTCCACCAGCCCCTGGATCAGCGCCGCCGACATGGCCGGGCCCGACAGGCGCCCGTCGCGCCCCACGGCCACCGTGGTCTGCCCCTCGGCGCGGGCGGCGGTGCCAAAGGCCCGGCCCAGGCCCAGGGCCACTTCTTCGTTCAAGGTCGCTGGCACGATGCCGCGGATGTCATAGGCTTTGAAAATGGCGGGCGTCGGTTGCACGTCGAGGGACCTTTAGCGAAGGGATTGGAAGAGTCGGCCGCATTGTAGGCGGCCCCCCTGCCCGGCCAGGCGTCCGGGCCGCTGCAGGCACATGTCCGAAAACGGCCAGTGCAGGCGCCCCCGCTCTCTATGATCCAGCCCATGACCTCGACCCCGCCCGCCACCACAGATGCCGCCGCCCCCTCGGACGAGGGCCGCTACCTGGCCGTGCTGGCCCGGGATGCACGCTTTGACGGGCATTTCTTCACGGCCGTGACTTCTACCGGCATCTACTGCCGCCCCGTGTGTGCGGTGCGCGCCCCCAGGCGCGAGAACTGCCGCTTTTTTGCACTGGCCGCGCAGGCCGAACACGCGGGTTTTCGCCCCTGTCTGCGCTGCCGGCCCGAGCTGGCGCCCCAGGCGCTGGTGTGGTCGGTGCAGGATGCGAGCAGCATTCTGGTGCAGCAGGCCGTGCGCCTGCTGGATGCGCCCGACCTCTGGCCTGCACCGCCCGCACCGGGCGAAGGCAGCGCCACCGTGGCCCGCCTGGCCGAGCGCCTGGGCGTGAGCGACCGGCACCTGCGCCGCATCTTCGAGACGGCCCTGGGCGTCTCGCCCCTGCAATACCTGCAGACCCGCCGCCTGCTCACGGCCAAACAGCTGCTCACCGACACGCGCATGCCCGTCACGCAGGTGGCGCTTGCCAGCGGTTTCGCCAGCGTGCGGCGCTTCAATGCGGCGTTTGCGGGGCACTACGGGCTCAACCCCACCCAGCTGCGGCGCAGCGGCACTACCTCGGCCGCATCGGCGGCGCCCGAGGGGGGCAGCACCCTGCTGCGCCTGGCGTGGCGGCCACCGTTTGATGTTGCGGCGCTGCTGGCGTTTTTTGAGCGGCGGCAGTTCCATGGCGTGGAATGGGTGCTGCCCGAAGCGGCCACCCTGCGCCGCACCGTGCGCCTGCCCGCCAGCACCACGGGCCTGGGCCAGGAGACCACCGGCTGGTTCAGCGCCCGTTTTGACGTGGCGCGCCACCAGGTGCTGCTGCAGACCAGCGACAGCCTCTACCCCGTGCTGCCGCTCGTCATCCGCCGCGTGCGCGCCATGCTCGATCTGGACGCCGACCCGGCTGCCATCAACGCCGTGCTGCACAGCGCCTTCCCCAACGGCGACGGCCTGCGCGTGCCCGGTGCGTTCGACGGCTTTGAGCTGGCGGTGCGTGCCGTGCTGGGCCAGCAGATCACCGTGGCCGCCGCACGCACCCTGGGCCAGCGGCTGGTGGAGCGGCTGGGCGAGCCCATCGAAACGCCCTGGCCCGAGCTGAACCGCCTGTTTCCCACCGCCGCCACGTTGGCCGTGGCCGACGGCGACACGCTGGGCCAGCTGGGCATCGTGCGCCAGCGCCAGGCGGCCATCTTGGCGCTGGCCCGCGCGGTAGACGCTGGCGGGCTGGCCCTGCACGCAGGCGCCGATGTGGCCAGCACCACGGCGGCACTGTGTGCGCTGCCGGGCATTGGCGACTGGACGGCGCAGTACATCGCCATGCGCGTGCTGCGCTGGCCCGACGCCTTCCCGGCCGGGGATGTGGCGCTGCACAAGGCGCTGGGTGTGCAGGGCCAAAAGAACCCGGCCCGGGCAGCCACCGCGGCATCCGAGCCCTGGCGCCCCTGGCGCAGCTATGCCGTGCTGCGCGCGTGGGCTGCATTGTCCCAATAGCTATTAAAACAATAGCTACTAGCGCTTATCCATCGCGCGCAGAGGCCCTTTTTTACCCAAAAAACGCAGACAACCGCCATGCAATACCACCCCCACACTGTGCAAGCACGCGCAGACACGGCCCTCGGGCCAGTGCGCCTGGCCGCCTCGCCCACCGGCCTGTGCGGCATCTGGTTCGAAGGCCAGCGCCACGAGCCCAGCCAGCAGCTCTATGGCATCACCGCCTGGGCCGAAGTGGACGGCCACCCGCTGCTGCAGGCGGCCACCGGCCAGCTGCAGCAGTACCTGCGCGGCGAACGCGATGGCTTCGATCTGCCCCTGGACCTGTCGGGCGGCACGCCCTTCCAGCAAGCGGTCTGGCAGGCCCTGCTGGCCATTGGCCGGGGCGCCACGCGCAGCTATGGCGAGCTGAGCCAGCACCTGGGCCGCCCCCGCGCCGTGCGGGCGGTGGGCGCCGCCGTGGGACGCAACCCGCTCTCCGTGGTCGTGCCCTGCCACCGCGTGCTGGGTGCCGATGGCAGCCTGACCGGTTACGCTGGCGGGCTGGACCGAAAGGCCGCGCTGCTGGCGCTGGAGAATGCGCTGGCGTCGGCCCAGGCATCCCTGCTCTCCCACAGCCACGACAAGGAAAAAGCGAAAGGCGCCCCATGACCCCACCCGGCCAACAGCCCGTCTCCAGCTGGATCGCTGAGTTCATCCTGCTGGCGGCACTGTGGGGCGCCTCGTTTCTGTTCATGCGCATGGGCGCCTCGGAGTTCGGGCCCCTGCCCATGGTGGGCCTGCGCGTGGGGCTGGCTGCTGTCTTTCTGTGGCCGATCATGCTGCGGCAGGGCGACTACCCGGCGTTTCGCCAGCATTGGCGGCCCATCATGCTGGCGGGCATCATCAACTCCGCCATCCCCTTCGCGCTGTTCGGTTGGGCCGTGTTGCACATCCAGACCGGGCTGGCCTCCATCCTGAACGCCACGGTGCCGTTGTTTGGCGCCCTGGTGGCCTGGCTCTGGCTGGGCGACCGCATCAACCGGCTGCGCTGGGTGGGGCTGGCGCTGGGGTTTGTGGGCGTCGCCCTGCTGGCCTGGCGTGCGCCTGCGGGCACGGGCTTCAAGACCGACCACGCTGCCTTGGCGATCGGCGCCTGCCTGCTGGCCTCGGCGTTCTATGGGCTATCGGCCAGTTTTGCGCGGCGCTACCTCACCGGCATCCCGCCCCTGGCCACGGCCACCGGCAGCCAGTTGGGTGCGGCGCTGGGCCTGGCGCTGCCCACGCTGTGGCTGTGGCCCGCGCAGATGCCCGGCCTGCGGGCCTGGGCTGCCATCGTGACCATAGCCGTGTTGTGCACCGGCATTGCCTACATCCTGTACTTCCGTCTCATCGCCAGCGCAGGCCCCAGCCGCGCCCTGGCCGTGACCTTCATCACACCGGTGTTTGCGGTGCTCTATGGCGCGCTGTTCCTGGGCGAAACTATCACGCCTTGGGTGATTGGCTGCGCATTTGTGATTGTGTGTGGCACGTTGTTGTCAACCGGGCTTGTCAGGACATTTCGGATCGCACTGCCCGGCTCACAACGGCCCTAAACTTCACCCATGGGGATTTCGTCGGGCCTTCACGATCGGACCAGGTGCCTCGACGGCACGGGGACTATTGCTGCCGGCCCCTTTCCCAGTCACCCCTCTTTTTCTTCACGGCTAGAAAATGCCGCAAGGCGGGGGCGTTGCGAGGTGACTTGCGGTGGGTAACAACACCCTTTTGGCTGCTACAGCGGCCATGTTGCTGTTGCTGGTGTTAGCCTTGCTGCCACCCCGTGAATCTCTTGCGCCTTCGCCTAGGACCCTGCTACTGCTGGGACTTGCGGGGGGCCTCGCTTCATGGGGTTCTTTCGAGGCGCTACGCTGGAATGCCCCTGAACTGCGGGTATTTGCGTACCCCACGGTCGCTGCATTTTTGGCGTTGTACTTCGGTACCCCGACGGCCATCCTCACGGCGCTCATTGCTCTGCTAGCGGTAGCGCGGGTCGATACTTCAAATTTGCTTTCAGCGATCAGCATACTGGGCTCAGCCGTGACCGTTGGGGCGATCTGGCATCAGGTAGGTTTGCGCTTTCGGGCTCCTACTTGGGTTTTTCTGGTCGGCGCAACGCTGACTCTGCCCTTCGCAGTGGTCGGCAGCCTCTGGGCCACCGGCAATGAGCCACACTTGACGCGAGGTTTTCCATGGCACCACGGTGCCGGACTGCTGATGCTGGGTATAGGGCGGCTGCTATTGGAAAGCAAGGCACGCGCGGAGCTTTCGCGCAGTGAAATTCAGCAAACGCTAGAGCAGCAGCAGCACCGATTGCAACTGGTGCTGGACTCCATGGGCGGAGGGCATTGGGAATGGGACATGTCGCGCCGCGAGTTCCATTGCAGCGGCCGCTTCTACGAAAAATATGGCATCACTGCTGCCGATATGGCAACCCTGGACCTGTGGACACGCTGGTACGCCCTGCGCCACCCGGTCGACGCCGAGCGCAATGCTGCGAAGCTGGCTCGCGCCATGGATGGGATGGAGGAAAGCTACGAGGCTGAGTTCCGCGTGCGGGACACTGAAGGGCACTGGCGCTGGCTGATGTCGCGCGGCGCGGTGTCGCGCCGCGATTCGCAGGGCAGGCCCACGGCAATGGTCGGCATGGACGTGGACATCACTGCCCACCGCGCGGCTGAAGACGCGCTGCGCTCATCCGAAGCCAAATACACAACGTTCTACCAGACGCTGCCTGACTCGGCGGGCATCTCGCGCATCTCGGACGGCCGCTACGTGGATGTGAACCCCGCCTTTTGCGAGGCAGTGGGGCTGTCACGTGAGAACGTGATCGGACGTACCTCGACCGAACTAAATATCTGGGCTAGCGAGCAGGAGCGCAAGCGGATCGTCGAGGTCTTCAAGCGCGACGGCAAGGTCGACCGCCTGCCAGTGGTCGCCCAGAAAAAAGGCGTGCGCGTCCCGGGCCTCATGTCGGCGCGCTCCGTGCTTGTGGATGGCGAAAACTGCTTTGTTTTCGTTTTCCACAACATGACCGAAGCCCAACGTACCAGTGAAGAGCTTCGGGCGCTGTACAACCAACTCCAGCAGGCCGGCCGCCTGGCCCGACTGGGCGCCTGGGAGGACGAGCGCGGCAAGGGCTTGGTGTACTGGTCAGAGATGTGTTTTGACATCCACGGCCTGGACCCGAGCCAGCCGCCTCCCAGCGACTACATCGACCGCCATGTGGCCCCCGCCTACCGAGAGGCGTTGCGCGAAAAATTTCGCCAAACCATCCGTTCGCGCACCGCGTGGAGCATGGAGATGGAGGTGTTGCACGCTGACGGCCATTTGCTGTGGATACGCGCGCGCGGTGAGCCGGTACTCGAAAACGACCAGGTGGTGCGCGTGCGCGGCGTGATGCAGGACATCGACGAGGCCAAACGCGCCGAGCAGCGCCTGCGCCAGTCGGAAGAACGTTTCTCGCGCATCTTCCAACTCATGCCCTACCCCATGGGACTGTCACGGTGCTGTGACGGCCAGTATGTGGACATCAACCCCGCCTGGGTCGAAATGCTGGGCATCCCGCGCAATGAGGCCATTGGTCGCACGGCTATCGAGCTGGGCATCTTCACCGTCGAAGAACGCCAGCGCCTCATCGACAAGGCAAATGCTAGCGGCCAGATCAGTGACCATGAAATGACGCTGGCCGTGCGCGGCGGCCCGCCCCGCACGGTGCTGCAGTCCATGCGCGCGACCGAGTTCGACGGCGAGCCCTGCTGGCTGTTCTCCGTACACGACATCACCGACCGCAAACGCGAGGAAGAACAGGTGCGCGAGCGGGAAGAGCTGCTGTCGCTCACCATCTCTGCCGCGTCGCTAGGGCGGTGGGACTGGGACTTACAGACCGGCCTGGTCACCGGCGACAGCCGCTGGCACGCCATGCGCGGCATGGAGGCCTCCGGCAACGCGTCGTTGGCAGTGCCGTGGACCAACGCCGTTGCCGACGACGACATCGAACGCATCGACGCCGAGCTTGCACGCCACACAAAGAACCCTGGCACCCCGTTTGATGCCACCTGGCGCGTAAACCAACCCGGCGAGGCCACCCGTTGGGTGCGCAATCTGGGCAAGGTCGTGGGTTTTGACAACCACGGAAACCCCGCCCGCATGCTGGGCGTGGCCATCGACGTGACACCCCAGCGCGAACAAGAGGTCATGCTGCAGCGGATGGCTCTGTTCGACGCCCTTACCGGCCTGCCCAACCGCGTGCTGCTCGCGCGCAGGCTGCAGGAAAGCATGGACCTGGCCCGCGAAAGCGGCTCCCAGTTGGGGGTGGCCTACCTCGACCTGGACGGCTTTAAGCCTGTGAATGACAGGCTTGGCCACGGCGCGGGCGACCGCCTGCTGGTGGTGGTGGCGGGCCGCCTCACCCGGGCGTTGCGGGGCCTGGACTGTGTGGCCCGCCTGGGTGGCGACGAGTTCGTGATCCTCATGCCCGGGCTGGGCTCGGTCAGCGACTGCGAACGCCTGCTCGAACGCGTGATGGAAAGCATTTCGTCCCCCTACACGCTGGATGCCGAGCGGGTGGTCGTCACCGCCAGCATTGGCTACACAGTGTTCCCGCAGGACGATGCCGATGCCGACGCCCTGCTACGCCATGCCGACCAGGCCATGTACGCAGCCAAACAGGCCGGGCGCAACCGTTTCAACCGGTTTGATGCCGACCAGGAGCGCGCCGTGCAACTGCGACGCACCCAGGGCCGTCACCTGCGCGACGCGCTGGCGGACGCCCAGTTCACCCTGTACCTGCAGCCCAAGGTGGACATGCGCAGCGGCACTGTGGTGGGCGCCGAAGTTCTCTCGCGCTGGCAACACCCCGAGCGCGGCCTGGTGCCGCCGGGCGAATTCCTGCCGTTGCTGCAGGGCACCGAGCTGGAGATCGGCTTTGGCGAATGGGTGACCGAGGCCGCGCTCACGGTGCTGGAGCGATTGCAGAACCAGGGCCTGCCCATGCCGCTGAGCATCAACATCGCCGCCCAGCACTTGCAGCAGCCCGGATTTGCCCCCTGGATGGCCCAGTGCCTGGCGCGCCACCCCAAGGTGCCCACGCACCTGGTCGAGATCGAGATCACCGAAAGCGCCGCGCTGTACGATCTGTCGGCCGTGGCCGCCACCCTGACCGAGCTGCGCGCCATGGGCGTGACCGTGTCGCTGGACGACTTTGGCACCGGATACTCGTCGCTCACCTACCTGCGCCGCCTGCCCATGGACACGCTCAAGATCGACCAGAGTTTTGTGCACGGCATGATGGGCGACCCCGGCGACCTGGCCATCGTGCAGGGTGTGATCGGCCTGGCCCGCTCCTTCGGCTATCGCGTGATCGCCGAGGGCGTGGAAACGGTGGAGCAAGGCCAGATGCTGCTGCAGCTGGGCTGCACCCAGGCCCAGGGCTATTGCATCGCCCGACCCATGCCGCTGGACGATTTCATCGCCTGGACGCAAGGGTGGCAGCCGCCGGAGGGATGGCAGCGGAATCGGCCCGTGTAGGGTGCGCAGGGTGCTGTCCTATGTGATCGCAAAGAGCCCCCCAGACGGAAGGAAAAAATGGCGAGACTGTTTTCTCGTAAGGAAAAAATGGCGGATCTATTTTCTGCCTATCTCCCTCCCAACATCCTCAAACAGCTGGCGCATTCCCCCGCGTCCGGTGAGCGTTTGTCCCGAGGGGCTGTCGAGTTCATTTTTGTGATGGCTCAGGGCCGTGGCGATCAGGACACCGCAGAACTCATCGGTGTGATCACCGCCGATGCCCACAGTGCGGGGTGGATGGTCCAGGCCCTTGTGTGCAACCTGGTGGCGCTGGTTCGCGGCACGGTGCCGTTGAACGGACCGCCAGTGCTGGAGCGCGCCGCGCTGGTTCAGCAACTCATGGACACCTGCGCGCGCAGGATCAAGGCCGTTCACGGCGCGGAACAGGCCTCGTTCGGCACCATGGGCAGCAGCGCCCGCAGGGCCCACGGCGTGCTGCTGCCGTCTTTTCCTCAAGCCATGGGCCAGCTTCTGGCGCTGCCGCTGGGGCAGTCGCTTGAACTGGGGATGGCGAAGGTTGCAGCGCAAGAGCCCGCACCGCGTGCGGGCCACCTCGGCTGAATCAGCCCACCAACTCCTTCACCTGCTGCAGCGCTGCCGGGTCTTCCATCGTCGTCAGATCCCCTGGGTCGCGCCGCTCGGCCACGGCCTGCAGGGCGCGGCGCAGCAGCTTGCCGCTGCGGGTCTTGGGCAACACCGTCACAAAGTACACGCGCGACGGCCGCGCCACGGCGCCGAGCTGGCCGTCCACCTGTTTCATCACCTCGCCTTCGAGCTTGAGGCGTGCAGCCTCATGGGTCAGGCCCGATGCATCACGTGCCACGGCAAACGCCATGGCGACCTGGCCCTTGAGGCTGTCGGCCACGCCCACCACGGCCACTTCGGCGATGTTGGGGTGCGAGGCAATGCTTTCCTCGATCTCGCGTGTGCCCAGGCGGTGGCCGGCCACGTTGATTACGTCGTCGGTGCGGCCCAGGATGAAGTGGTAGCCGTCGGCGTCGCGGATGCCCCAGTCGAAGGTGCTGTAAATGAGGCGGCCGGGGATGCTCTTCCAGTAGGTGTTCACAAAGCGGGCGTCGTCGCGCCACACGGTCTGCATGCAGCCGGGCGGCAGCGGGCCTTCGATGGCGACCACGCCCTTCTGGTTGGCTCCCGTCAGCTCCTCGCCCGTGGCCTCGTCGAGCAACTTGACGTGGTAGCCATAGACCGCCTTGCCCGGGCTGCCCCACCGCGCGGCGTTGGCTTCGATGCCGTTGGCCACCGCCAGGATAGGCCAGCCGGTTTCGGTTTGCCAGTAGTTGTCGATGATGGGGATGTTCAGCGCCGCGCCAATCCAGCGTGCCGTGGGCTCGTCCACCGGCTCGCCCGCCAGCCAAAGGGCCTTGAGGCTTTTCACGTTGTATTGGGTGAGGAAAGCCGGGTCCTGCTTTTTCAGCACCCGCACCGCCGTGGGGGCCGAGAACATGTGCGTGACCTGGTACTTCTCCACGATGCTCCACCACACACCCGCGTCGGGCCGGATCGGCAGGCCCTCGTACAGGATGGTGGTCATGCCGGCCAGCAGCGGCCCGTAAATGATGTAGCTGTGCCCCACCACCCAGCCGATGTCGCTGGTGGCGAAGTACACCTCCCCCGGCTTGGCATCGAAGATGTGCTTCATGCTGGCGGCCAGCGCCACGGCGTAGCCGCCCGTGTCGCGCTGCACGCCCTTGGGCTTGCCTGTGGTGCCGCTGGTGTACAGCGTGTAGCTGGGGTGGGTGGATTCGACCCACTCGCAGGGCACCACGGTGTTCAGGTGCTGCTCGCGCAGCAGCGCCCAGTCGTGGTCGCGGCCTGGCTGCAGGTGCATGGGCGCCAGGCCCCGGTTCACCATCAGCACGGCGGCGGGCTTGTGTTTAGACAGGGCAATGGCCTCGTCCAGCAGCGGCTTGTAGGGCACCACCTTGCCGCCGCGCGAGCCCGCATCGGCGCTGACCACGGCCACGGGCTCGGAGTCTTCAATGCGCGAGGCCAGCGAGCCCGAGGCAAACCCGCCAAACACCACCGAATGCAGCGCCCCAATGCGCACGCAGGCCAGCATGGCAAACGCAGCCTCGGCAATCATGGGCATGTAGATGAGCACACGGTCGCCCTTCTTCACACCCAGCGACAACAACACGGCCGCCATGCGCTGCACCTCGGCATGCAGCTCCGCAAAGCTGTAGCTGCGCTCAGTGTCGGTTTCGGTAGAGATCGCCACCAGCGCGGCCTGGCTGGCGCGCGTGGCCAGGTGCCGGTCTACGGCGTTGTGGCACAGATTGGTGGTGCCGCCCACAAACCATTTGGCAAACGGCGGGTTGCTGTAGTCGCACACCTGCTGGGGTGGGGTCTTCCAGTCAATCAGCTTCGCCTGCTCGCTCCAGAAGGCGTCGCGGTGGTCGATGGACTGGCTGTAGAAGTCGGCGTAGGTGCTGTGTGCGGTCATTGTGAGTGTCTCCTCGGCATCTCTCTCGCCCTGCCAGGACAGCAGGTTTTGAATTCATAATTATTCATGACGGGCTTGCGGCAAACTGACGCAGCGACGCTAAATCCACGGTGGTCAGGCCTTGCTCCCGCTCCAGCAACGCACCTGCGCACCCCAGTCCCCCTTGCCCCTTCCACTGCTTGCAGGTGGCTCACGCTCTTCCCTCCCCACCCTTCTAGGCTCTGAAGCACCTGCACGCAAGGATTCTTTGCCTACAAGATTATCAAAAAGAAATAACCATTTCATAAAACAACGCATATACTTCATTTTATGTGGTCGACACTCATCATGACGCTGCCCACGCAGCCCAATGCCGTGCGGCTGCGCATCTGGCGCAATCTCAAGGCACTGGGCTGTGCCGCCCTGCGCGATGGCGCATACCTGCTGCCGCAAGAGCACGCGGACCTGCTCGCCCCCATTGCCACCGAGGTGCGAGAACACGGCGGCACGGCCATGCTGCTGACCCTCACTGCGCCGGACAGCGCACAGCGCCAGGAGATCGAAGCGCTGTTCGACCGCACCGAGGCCTTCATGCTGTGGCGCGATACGGCGACGGCCTTGCAGGCGGAGCTGGCACAGCTCACCGAAACCGAAGCCCGCCGCCGCCTGCGCGGCATTGCCGACGCCCTGCAGGCCTTGCACCGCACCGACTACTACCCCGGCGCCGCCGCCGCGCAGGCCGATGCTGACCTGGCCAGCCTGCGGCAGGCCCTGGACGCTTGCTTCTCACGCGGAGAGCCCGCCGCCCTGCCCGCCCATGGCATCGCGCGCCTGGACGCCGCCCAGTTCCAGAACCAGCGTTGGGCGACCCGCGCCCGGCCCTGGGTGGACCGCCTGGCCTGCGCCTGGCTGATCCGCCGCTTCATCGACCCGGGCGCGCGGTTCGTATGGCTGGCCGATCCGGCATCGCCGCCTGCTGATGTCCTGGGCTTTGACTTTGACGGCGCCCGGTTCACCCACGTGGGTGCCCTGGTGACCTTTGAGGTGCTCATTGCCAGCTTTGGGCTCGAAGCCGACCCTCGGCTGCAGCGCCTGGCCCGTGCCGTGCACTACCTGGACACCGGCGGCATGCCCGTGCCCGAGGCCGCGGGGCTGGAGGCCGTGCTGGCCGGCCTGCGCGAAGTGCATGCCGATGATGACGCCCTGGCCCAGGCCGCCGCGCAGGTGTTCGACGCCTTGTACGCCGTGCCGTCCGCCCTCCCTTCCTCGCAGGCCCCGCTGCCCAGCACCGCACCATGACCACCCCGACTTCTGCGCCCACCACTCCCGCCCTGGACCGCCCCGCCCCCGTGGGTTTTGGCGAGGCCTTCCTGTTCTGGCTCAAGCTGGGCTTCATCAGCTTTGGCGGGCCAGCGGGCCAGATCGCGATCATGCATGCCGAGCTGGTGGAGCGTCGCCGCTGGATCAGCGAAAAGCGCTTTCTGCACGCCCTCAACTACTGCATGCTGCTGCCCGGCCCCGAGGCGCAGCAGCTGGCCACCTACATTGGCTGGCTCATGCACCGCACCTGGGGTGGCATCGTGGCCGGGGCGTTGTTTGTGCTGCCCTCGCTGTTCATCCTGATCGCGCTGTCGTGGGTGTACCTCAGGTTCGGCGATGTGCCCGTGGTGGCGGGCATCTTCTATGGCATCAAACCCGCTGTGACCGCGCTGGTGCTGCACGCAGCGCACCGCATTGGCACGCGCGCGCTCAAGAACGGCTGGATGTGGGGCATTGCCGCTGCGTCTTTTGTGGCCATTTTTGCGTTCGACACGCCCTTTCCGGCCATCGTGCTCGCGGCGGGCCTCATCGGCTACTTTGGCGCACAGCGCTGGCCGGCCGTGTTTGCCCTGGGGGGGGGCCATGCCAACGGCCACCAGGGCTACGGCCCTGCGCTGATTGATGACGACACCCCTGCGCCCGCCCACGCGCGCTTCTCGCGCAGCCACCTGGCCAAGGTGCTCGCGGCAGGGCTGGCGCTGTGGCTCGCAGCCATGGCCGCGTTGGTGGCCACGCAGGGCTGGCAAGGCACGCTTACGCAGATGGGCTGGTTCTTCACCAAGGCCGCGCTGCTCACCTTTGGCGGCGCCTATGCCGTGCTGCCCTACGTGTACCAGGGCGCGGTGGAGCACTACCAGTGGCTCAGCGGCCCGCAGATGATCGACGGCCTGGCGCTGGGCGAGACCACACCCGGCCCGCTGATCATGGTGGTGGCGTTTGTGGGTTTTGTGGGCGGCTGGCTGCAGCAGGTGTGGGGCCCCGATGCACTGTTCGCAGGCGCCGCCGCAGCAGCCACCGTGGTGACTTTCGTCACCTTCCTGCCCTCGTTCATCTTCATCCTGGCGGGTGGCCCGCTGGTGGAAGCCACGCACGGCAAGCTCGGCTTCACCGCGCCACTGTCGGCCATCACCGCCGCCGTGGTGGGTGTGATCCTGAACCTGGCGCTGTTTTTTGCCTACCACCTGCTGTGGCCCCAGGGTTTTGGCGGGGCGTTCGATGCCGTGCCGGCAGTGATCGCTGTGGGCGCGCTGGTGGCGCTGTTCCGCTTCAAGCTGGGGGTAATGCCACTGCTGGGCCTGTGTGCGGCCGTGGGGCTGACAGTGACCTTACTCAAACCCTGGCTGGCCTGAAACAGTTGTCATCCACTTCCCGGGAGTATCCCCATGCAAGCACGCCCCCAAGCCCTTCCTTTTGACCCGGCCACGCTGCCCGGCCTGTCCGAAAGGCTGCTGCGCAGCCACCACCAGAACAACTATGGCGGCGCGGTGGCACGGCTCAACGCCATCCGGGCGCAGCTCTCGGGGCTGGACTTTGCCTCCACGCCCGGCTTTGCGCTCAACGGACTCAAGCGCGAGGAGCTGATCGCCAGCAATTCGATGCTGCTGCACGAGCTGTACTTTGGCAGCCTGGGCGGCGGTGGTGCCGCCCCCGCACCCGCCATGCTGCTGGCGCTGGCGGCCAATTTTGGCAGTGTGGAGCGGTGGCGCGAGGAGTTCGTTGCCATGGGCAAGGCACTGGGCGGCGGCTCTGGCTGGGTGTTGCTGGTGTTCCAGCCGCGCGAGGGCACGCTCGTCAACCAGTGGGCCAGCGATCACACCCAGGTGACTACAGGAGGTGTTCCCATCCTCGCGCTGGACATGTACGAGCATGCCTACCACCTCGACCACGGTGCAGCTGCGGGTGCCTATGTGGACGCCTTCATGGCAAACATCCACTGGGCCGCCGTCTATGAGCGCTACCAGCATGCGGTACACGCCGCGAGCGAAGGGCTGCAAGCGTCCATCCAGGACGCGCAAGCGGCGGCGCAATTGATTGATGTGCGCCGCGCCGGTGTGTACGAGGCGGCCACCACCGCCATCCCCAACGCCCGCTGGCGCGACCCTGCCGCCATCGACACATGGGCCCCGGAGCTGTCTGCCAGCGAAGACGTGGTGGTGTACTGCGTCTATGGCCACGAAGTCGGCCGATCGACCGCGTTGCGCTTGCGCGCAGCGGGCTTCAATGCACGCTTTCTCCAAGGGGGCATAGACGGCTGGGCCGCCTCCGGCAACGCCGTGTGTGCCAAGGCAGAGGCGCAGCGGGCGGGGTGAATCGAAGGCGGCGATGAACCATGCCGCAGGTGGGGTTTCAGCGACGCGCCTCTCCACCGCCTCTGGGTTGATTTGCTATTGTTTTGATAGCTATTAGCGCTTTATGGACGCGCGGAGAAGGCTAAAAATACCCAAATTTTACTTGATCAGCCCCAGGACATCCTTGAATGCCGGGTGCTCGCAGCTGCCCAGCCATTCAAACGCCACCATCTCGGTGGTCACCAGCTCGGCGCCTGCGCCGGCCAGGCGGTCGAAGGCGGCGTCGCGGTTGCGTTCAGTGCGCGAGCCGCAGGCGTCGGTCACCACCCACACTTCAAACTCGTCGTCGATCAGGTCCAGCGCGGTCTGCAGCAGGCAGACATGGGCTTCGCACCCGGCAATCACGATGGTGCCGCGCTCTGCCGCCAGCGGTGCGGGCTTTTGCAGGTGCTTGGGCAGGCTGCGTGCGTTGCCGCCCTGGGGCTTGGCCGGCGGGCGCAGCCATTCGCCCAGGCCTTCCTCGGCGGCGCTGAAGTGCATCTTGGCCAGGGTTTTCTGGCACAAGGCACGCAGCGCGGCGTCGTTGGCCCCAAGGCGCGAAGGGTTCTGCTCGGTGCCCCACACGGGCACATCCAGCATGCGGGCAATCTCGGCCAGGCGGCGGGCGTTGGCCAGCACGGCGGGGCCTTCGTGGATGGCAGGCATCAGGCGCTCCTGGTAATCGACCAGGACGAGTTGGGATTCGGTGGCGTCAAGCAGCATGGTGGGACCGTTTCTGTGTTCGTTGAATCGCTGTGCGGGCGCAGCGTGGGAGGCAATGGCGCATTGTCGCAGCCCGAGCCCGGGGTTTTCAGCTGCGAAGGACGGACTGCAGCGCCGTGGCCAGCGACCCGGCCATGGCCACGGCGTTGCTCGAGTGCGGGATGCAGTCCGTGCTCCAGACCTCCCCCACCCCGGCTTCATGCAGCACCTGCAGCGCATCGCCCGCAAACAGCGCATGCGTCACAGCCACATCCACCGAGGCGGCACCCGCCTGCAGCAGCAGCCGGGCGGCCAGCGCCAGCGTGCGGCCGGTGCTGGCCATGTCGTCCAGCAGCACCACCGCCCTCCCCTGGGCGTTGAGCGCGGGCAGCTCGATGGCCACATGGCGGTCACCATGGCGCACCTTGGTGCACACGGCATGGTCAAAGCCGTGGCGCGCGGCGGCCTGGGCGATCCACTGGGCGGATTCGCCGTCGGGCCCCACCAGCAGCGCGTTCGGGCGGCGTTCAGCAATCAGGTCGGCCAGCGGCTCGGCACCGCTGAGCACCACGGCCTGCGGCACGGCAATGGCCTGCTCCAGCCGGTCGATGCGGTGCAGGTGCGGGTCCACGGTGATGACAGCGTCAAACAGCCCCGCCAGAAACCCGCCCACCACCTGCTGGCTCACGGCCTCGCCAGGGCGGAAGGCCATGTCCTGCCGCATATAGGCCAGGTACGGCGCCACCAGCGTGAGGTGGTGTACACCCAGGCTGCGGGCCGTGCGTGCGGCCAGCAGCAGCTCCACCAGCTTTTCGTTGGGCTGGTGCAGACTGCGCAGCAGCGCGGCGTGCCGTGGCAGGCGGCCAGTGGTCTCGTCCACCGGCAGGCGCAGTTTGAGTTCGCCATCGGGGAAGCGGTGGCGCTCGATGGCCTGGGCGCTAAGGCCTGTGGCCTGCGCCAGGCGCAGCGCAGACGCGGCCTCGTCGTCGAAATACAGCACGCACGCGGCTTCAGGTGCGCCCATGGTCAGAACTCCACAAACACGCGTGGCACCTCGTCGGCCGTGCCCAGCCGGTAGCCGCTGTCCCGCTCGCACGCATGGCGCGCAAACTCGAGGTCCGCCGGGTAGCTGGCATGCACGCGGTACAGCAGGTCGCCCGCCGCCACGGTGTCGCCCAGCTTGTGCATCAGGTCCACCCCGGCGCCCGGCACCTTGGGCGCCCCGGCCAGCCGGGCCACGCGGGCGATCTGGTAGTTGTCGATGCCCGCCACCACGCCGCTGGCGGGCGCCACCACGTCCAGCGTCAGCACACCCAGTGCCGGGTGGTTATGGTCAAACCCCGTGCTGCCCTGGGCGGCAATGATGGCGTTCATGCGCGCCAGCGCCCGGCCGGAGTCGAGGATGTCACGCGCAATCGCGTAGCCGTCGCCGCCGCGCACATCAGGGTCGCACTCGATCAGGCGCCCGGCCAGGCGCAGCGCCTTTTGCCGCAGGTCGTCGGGCGCGCGCGGGTCGTTTTGCAGCACGCGCATCACGTCGCGTGCCTCCAGCACCGGGCCCACGCCATTGCCCACGGGCTGGCGGCCGTCGGTAATGACCACGTCCAGCGACAGGCCCATGCGCCGCGCCACATATTCAAACAGCCGCCGCAGACGCTGCGCCTCAGGCATCGACCGCACCTTGGCCGTGGGGCCGATGGGAATGTCGAGCACCAAGTGCGTGGCGCCGGCCGCCACCTTTTTGGACAGGATGGACGCCACCATCTGCCCGGCGGAGTCGATGGACAGCGGCCGCTCCACCGAGATCAGCACATCGTCGGCGGGCGACAGATTGGCCGTGCCGCCCCAGGCCAGGCAGCCCCGGTGCGCGCGCACGATGTCGGCCAGTTGCGCAAGCGGCAGCTCCACCTTGGCCAGCACCTCCATGGTGTCGGCCGTGCCGGCAGGGGATGTGATGGCGCGCGATGACGTCTTGGGGCACAACATGCCGTGCGCTGCGACGATGGGCACGACCAGCATGGTGGTGCGGTTGCCCGGAATGCCGCCGATGCAGTGCTTGTCCACCACCAGCGGTTCGTGCCAGTCCAGCCGCCTGCCGCTGGCGACCATGGCATCGGTGAGGAAGAAGACCTCCTCCCGGTCCAGCTCATTGCGGTGGCAGGCCACCACGAAGGCGGTGAGTTCGATCTTGGAATAGCGGTGGTCGGCAATGTCGCGCACGATGGCGCCGAAGTCCTCCCGCGTGAGGCGCTCGCTCGCAATCTTGCGGAACAGCGCGCCCATGGACTCGGGTGGCTCGGCCTGGGCCACCGACACGGTGTGACCGTTGTCCACGCCCAGCTGGGCAAACGCGTCTTCCGACAAGCCCAGCTCGTGGCAGCCCACGATGGCAGGGTCGTCCACCACGTTCACCGTGGCCAGGATGCGGCGGCCGTTGGCGCGCACCTCGATCTTGGACAGGGCCTGGAAACCCTCGGCCCGGTACACGGCGCAGTCGCGGTGCAGGTAGGCCACGTTTTCGCGCCAGGTGTCGATGGCCACGCGGCGCAGCGCCAGCTGAGACCGGGGTGGCGCGCCGTCCGGGGCAGACACAGGAGCGAAAGCTGGGGCGGGAGAGGAGGGCTCGGCATGCATGGCGCCAGCCTAAACCCAAAGTGCTGGCAGACACCTAGTGAACACCCCGCGCCGGAAGCTCTGCCGGGCAGAAACTGCGGGTGACATGACCTGGGTCAAGCCGCCCCGCTACCGCCGTCAGTCGGGCTGCAGGCGCAGCAGCCGCCCCTGGGGGCTGTCGGTCACCATATAAAGAAGGCCGTCCGGCCCCTGGCGCACGTCGCGGATGCGCTCGCCATTGCCTTGCAGCAGTTTTTCTTCGCGCTGCACCGTGCCGCCTGTCACTTCCAGCCGGTGCAGGGTGCCAAATTTGAGTGAACCGACAAACAGGCTGCCCTGCCATGCCGCGCCGTAGCGCGCGCTGGTCAAAAACGCCATGCCCGAGGGCGCAATGGACGGCGTCCAGTGGTGCAAGGGCGGCTCCATGCCCGCTTTGGCTGTACCTTCGCCCATCTTGCCGCCGCCATAGTTTTCGCCAAAGGTGACCACGGGCCAGCCGTAGTTGCGGCCGGGTTGGGGCAGGTTGATCTCGTCGCCGCCTTGGGGGCCGTGTTCGTGCATCCAGAGTTTGCCGTCCGGCCCCAGCGTGGCGCCCTGGGGGTTGCGGTGGCCGTAGCTCCAGATCTCGGGCAATGCGCCGGGCTGGCTTGCAAAGGGGTTGCCAGGAGGCACCGCACCGTCGGGAGTGATGCGGACGACCTTGCCGTGGTGGTTGTCCAGCTTTTGCGCATCGTCCTTGCGGTGGTAGCGCTCGCCCAGGGCCACCAGCAGGTTGCCGTCCGGGGCCTGCACGATGCGGCAGCCAAAATGCAGCGCACTTTCGACCTTGGGCCGCTGGCTGAAGACCACACGCACGTCCTGCAGGCTGCGCACATCGGCCGCCAGGGTGGCACGCGCCACGGCCGTGCTGTTGCCCGCCCCGCTGGCTGCGGGCTCTGAAAAGCAGAAGTAGATGCGCCGGTTGCGCGCAAAGTCGGCATCCGTCACCACATCCAGCAGGCCGCCCCGCCCGCCTGCGGCCACCGGGGGCACCCCGGTCAGGGCCGGGCCCACCTGGCCGGTGGCGCCCACCACCCGCATGCGCCCCGGGCGTTCGGTGACCAGAAACTGCCCGTCCGGCAAAAAGGCCAGCGCCCAGGGGTTGACCAGCCCGGTGGCCACCGCGACCAGCGAGACGGCCGGCACGGTGTTTTGGGCACTGCTGCTGGCCGCGCAGCCAAAAGCTATCAAAAACATAGCTGCCTGGGATTTGCTGGTGCGCCGAAAGGCCGGTTTTTTCATGAATTTCATCGCAAAAAATTCCTCCACCCCAGGATGGGCGCCAAGGGCGCGTTGACACCGAACCCGCGCGGCGCAAAAGCCCGCCAACGCAACGCATTGCAAGCCCCCGCGCCCGGCCATCGCCATTTAGTTGAATCAAATCAATGGCTTGCAAAACAGCTTATTTTTAATAAGCAACCATACCGTGTTACCCTTCGCCCCCATGTCCAGATGGTTTTGCCTCCTCCTCCTGGTCTGCGCCACCACCGCGCAGGCAGCCCCCCAGACGGCCAATTCTGACGATATGGACCGTTTGCTTGCCGACAAAGGCCTGCTCACACGGCTGGAAAACGTGAGCCACCAGGTGGCCGACAAGGCCCACACAGTGGCCGGACAGGCCTCCGAGCTGGTGGTTAACGCCATGGGTTTCCTGGGCGTGCCTTACAAGCGTGGCGGCAACAGCGCCGAAACCGGCTTTGACTGCAGCGGTTTTGTGCGTGCCATGTACGAACAGACCGTGGGCCTGCTGCTGCCCCGCCGCGCTGACCAGCAGGCGGCTGCCACCCAGGTCATCGACAAAAAAGAACTGCAACCGGGCGACCTGGTGTTCTTCAACACCATGCGCCGCAATTTCAGCCACGTGGGCATCTATGTGGGGGACGGCAAGTTCATCCACTCCCCCCGCAGCGGCTCGGAGATCCGGGTTGAAGACATGGGCGTGGCCTACTGGAAGCGCCGCTTCAACGGCGCACGCCGCGTGACTTCGGCCGAGGGCGCGACCAGCACCGCCCAGGCAGCGCAGCCGCAGTAAAGCTTTACTGCGCGCTCGCCCGCTGGCGGCGGGACCAAATCAGGGCTTGATCTCGTACACCGTCTCGGTGCTGCGGATCGGCCCACCCACCACATTCACCGGCCCGGCAGACGGGTCCTTCAGCAGTGCCTTGGCGGCTGCCATATCGGCCTGGTACCGCGCGCGGGCCTGGGATTCGCAGGCCTTGCGCTCTGCAGCGGCCATGGCCCGGCATTCCTCCAGGCTGACCTTGAGCCCGCCACCGGCTTCGCGGATGGCCGACTGGTAACGCTGCTGGGGCGTGGTGTCCGGCACGGCGCCCCGGGCCAGCGAGGCTTCGCCCCCTTGCGATTGCGCCATCGCCCCAGTGGGCAGGGCCAGCAGGCCCCCCAAGGCGCAGGCAGCCGCCGCCAGGGCGGCACCGGAGCGGGTCCAACGTGGGTAGGTCATGGGAGTTTCCTTTCTTGGTGGATCGAGACAAGCCGGGGTCGGCAGGCAGCCTGTGAAGGCCTCGCCGCCGGGCCCTGCGGCACGGAAAACCCCACTGTAGTTTTGCAACCGGGCCCTGCCTCGCCAGCAGGTGCCGCGCTACCATGTCAGACACCACCCACAGGCCGCTGCCATGCACCACCCTTCTGCGCCACCCGGGACCCAGGCCCCCCACGACAAGGACTACCTGCGGCGCCTGCTGGCCGAGCGCAACCAGGTGCCCGCCAACGCCGCAGGCATCGACGCCGCCATTGAGCAGGCCTTTGTGCGCAACGTGGCCATCCTGGTGCTGGACATGTGCGGCTTTTCGCGCATCACGCAAAGTCACGGCATCATCCATTTCCTGGCCATGATCCACCAGATGGAGCAGGCGGCCCGCCCCGCCATCCGGGGCAATGGCGGCGAAATCATCAAACAGGAGGCCGACAACCTGTTTGCGGTGTTCAACAGCCCCGAGCAGGCCCTGGAAGCAGCGCTGGACACATTGCGCGCCCTGCAGGCCATGAACACCGTGCTGCCGCCCGAACGCATCCTGAACGTCAGTGCAGGCATTGGTTTCGGCCCCACACTGGTCATCGCCCAGCAGGACCTGTTTGGCCCCGAGATGAACTGCGCCTGCAAGCTCGGCGAAGACATCGCCGGTGCCAACGACATCCTGCTGACCGAAGCTGCCCACGCAGGCCTGCCACCGGGCCGCTACATCTGCGACGGCGCCAGCTACCAGATTTCGGGCATGGACCTGCACGCGCACCGCTTCGGGCACTGCCTGTTCGAGCGACCCTTGAACTCACCGCCCCCGGGCGCCACCTCCCCCCGGTGACGCACACAGGGGGCGTTGTCCGACAGTAGGGGCACCCGCCCCTTCGGTACAGTCCCCTGGTTCGCTTTCGTTCGCTTTCATCACATCCATCCGCAAGCTCCAACAAGCTCGCACAAGTTCACAAAGGGGAAAACATGGTGTCAATTCTGGGAACGCTGCTGGTCGGTCTGGTCGTGGGTTTCATTGCCCGCGCCATCAAGCCCGGGGACGACAAGCTGGGCTGGATCATGACTGCGCTGCTCGGCGTGGCAGGCTCCTTCCTTGCCAGCTATGTAGGCATGGCCATGGGCTGGTATGCACAGGGCGACTCGGCCGGCTGGATCGCCTCTGTGCTGGGCGCCGTGGTCCTGCTGGTGGTGTACAGCCTGGTCAAGGGCAAATCGTCCTAAACCGCCGCACTGGACTGCCCCATGCCCAGCTCTTCGCAGATGGCCGCCGGTGACCCGGACCTGGCCGCCGCAGTGCGGCGTGCCCGCAAGCTGTTGCACCGGCGCGCCCTGGTGGCCGCCGCCGCCAGCATGGTGCCCGTGCCGGGACTCGACTGGGCTGTGGATGCGGCCCTGCTGTCCAGACTCATTCCGCAAATCAGCGCCGAGTTTGGCCTGTCCGCCGGGCAGATCGACCAGCTTGACCCCAGCAAACGCGAGCAGGTGCAAAAGGCCGTGGGCCTGGTCGGTTCGGTGCTGATCGGCAAGCTGATCACGCGCGAACTGGTGTTGCGCGCCGCGCAGACTGTGGGCCTGCGCCTCACCACCAAGCAGGTGGCCAAGTACGTGCCCCTGGCGGGCCAGGCCGTGGCCGCCACCTTGGGCTACGCCACGCTGCGCTACCTGGGCGAGCAGCACCTGCGCGACTGCGTGCAGGTGGTGCAGGAGGCCCGGCTGCAACTGCCCGCCCCTGCCTCTGCCGTCCGCAAGTAGCCCCGGTCAGGCTTACTCTGCCGCGCAGACAAAGCTGCTGGCGTCTTCCACATTGCCCGAGCCCTTGTACTTGGCGAACTGTGGGTAGGCGCACAGCGGCCGCGTGCGGTTGGGCATGAAGGTATTGGCAGGCAGCGCCTTGGCAGCGATGGTGTCGGGCGCCACGCCCTTCTCCACCCAGTCCACCATGGCCTGGATTGAATCAAAGTTGTCGGTGGCCGGACCGCCCGAGCAGTGGTTCATGCCGGGCACCAGGAAGGTGCGCGCAAAGTTCTGCGTGGCTGCCATGCCGCCGTTGTTGGCCGCCAGGCGTTCGTAGTAGTCCATGGTGTCCAGGGCCGAGAAGATCGGGTCGGACATGCCGTGGATGAACAACATCTTGCCGCCGCGCTGCTTGAAGGCCGCGAGCTTATCGTCGCGGTAGGTGTCATAGATGGCCGAATAGGCCTCCATGCGCGCCGGATCGGTGTCGAAGTTGAAGGCGAGCGGGTTGAAGCTGAGGTCTGGCGGCGTGAAGAACTCGTTCACCAGCGCATCGACCATCAGCGTGATGTAGCGTGCGTCCGGCGTGGCGGTGGTGGAGCTGCCCAGCGTCCAGGTGCGCCAGCCTGGCGCGGCCAGGCCCGGGTCCCAGGGCTGACCGGCGTACAAGGCCTTACCCGCAGAGTTGCGCGGGCCCGCAAACACGCTCTTGAGCGCGCCCACCTGGGCGCTGCTCAGGCAGCTGGCGCCCTTGGCACCGCTGCACTGCAGCACCGCTGGGTCAAACTTGCAGGCCTTCACGTTGTTCACCAGGCCATCGGCCACACCATCGGCCGCGTCGCACGACGACTTCACTGCATCGGCCACGAGGTTCAGGTCGGCGTTGCTGAACGCCTGCGACAGGATGCGCTTGCCCGATGCGTCCTGCGGGGCGATGGCTTCGAACTGGATGGTGTTCCACATCGCGGCCACCGTGGCGCCGCTGGACACGCGCATGGCGGGCGCACCAGCCGTGATGGCGTCGAAATAGTCCGGAAAACGCTGCGAAAACATCATGCCCTGGCGCCCGCCGCCCGAACAGCCCGAGAAGTACGAATGGTCGGGCTTGCGGCCATAGCGGGTGGCAATCAGCGACTTGGCGGCCACCGCCGTCTTGTCGTAGGAGTTGTAGGCATGGTCAATGCGCGCCTGCGGGTCGGCGCCGAAGCTGGCCGTGGTGCCGGTGTGCCCCGCGTCGGTGGACACCACCGCAAACCCCTGCCCCAGCGGCGACGGTGTGCCGCCCGAAATGCTGGAGCTGAGCGAGGTGTCGCGCAGGGTGCCGTCGTTGCCGCCGCCACCGATGAACAGGAAACGCCCGTTCCAGTTGTCCGGCAGGCTCAGTTGAAAACCGATGGCGTAGTTCTTGCCATCCACGCCCACGCGGGGGGTGATGGCGCCCGTGACCGCGCAGTGGCCTGGCAGGAACGCGCCCGTGGCGGCTCCGCCTGGGCGCTTGGTGTCTGCGGCGACGTAGCTGGTGGTGAGCGTGGTTGCAGCCAGCCCGGCCTTGGCCGATAGCTCGGCGCAGGCCGCAGCGGGCGTGACCTGTTGGGCCGACGCATCGCCGTTGCCGCCACCACAGGCGGCCATCAGCAGGGGCATGGTGAGTGCGGCGGGCACCAGTTTGCGGCGCAATCCCGCAGCGGGTTGGCTGGCGGGCTGCAGAGCGTGGAGAAAGGACATGGTGTGTGCCTCCGGTCGTGTTGTGGTTGGAATGAAAGTGAAGCGCGTGCCCAGCGCCAGGCATGGCTGCGCCCCGGCCCGTGCCGCCTGCGAAGGCAGGTGCGCGGGTCTGGATGCGGGGAAATGTGTTGAGCGGGCCGGGCGCTCAGTCGGCCTTGAAGCCGGTGGCGGCAACGGCCTTGCCCCAGGTCACCGTGTCGGCGGCGATGGTGCGGGCAAAGTCCTGCGGGCTGGTGCCCGTCACGCGGAAACCGGCCTCTTCCATCTTGGCCTTGCCCTCGGGCGACTGCACGGCCCGGATGATGTCGGCGCCGAGCTTGGCAACGATCTCGGGGGGCGTCTTGGCCGGGGCCACGATACCGAACCACGACGAGAACTCCAGGTTGGCGTAGCCCTGCTCCTTGATGGTGGGTACGTCAGGCAGCGCGTTGGTGCGCGTGGCGCCGGTGGAGCCCAGTGCCACCAGCTTGCCCGCCTTCACATTGGGGGCTGCCAGCCCCACACTGGCAAACACCCCCTGCACATCGCCGCTGAACAGGCCACCCAGCGCGTCCGCCGTGTTCTTGTAGTGCACTGGCTCGGGCTTGAGCTTGACCGCATCGCCAAACATGAAGGCGCCAAAGTGCCCCGGCGTGCCCGCGCCAAACGTGGCCAGGAACAGGCCCTTTTGCTGCTTGGTCCAGTCCACAAACTCCTTCACGTTGCGCGATGGCACCTTTTGGGGATTGACCAGCAGCACAAAGTCGGAGGTGACGACCTGGCTCACGGGCACAAAGTCCTTGGCCGGGTCGTAGGGCAGCTTGTTGTAGCTGCTGGGGGTAATGCTGAGCTGGCCGGTTTCGCCCAGCATCAGCGTGTAGCCGTCGGGTGCGGCGCGTGCGGCCTCGCTGGCCGCAATGAGGCCGCCCGCGCCGGGCTTGTTGTCCACAATCACGCCCGCGTTGCCCCAGCCTTCCGAGAGTTTTTGCGCCAGCAGGCGCGCCACGATGTCCGGCCCCGTGCCCGCAGGAAAGCCCACGATGATGCGCACGGGCTTGCTGGGGTAGGCCGCAGCCCCCTGTGCCTGGGCCCCCGCCCAGGGCATGAGCCCGGCCAGGATGGATGCAGCCACCAGGGCGCGGCGCAAGGGTTGGGTGGTGTTTTTCATAGTGTCTCCAGGTCTTGTACGTTGGGAAAGGTCAAAAGATAAAAAAGGGCCGGGCGCTATCGCAGCTCAAAAAAACGCATGGCCACGGCGTCGGGGTAGCGCGCGCCCGTGCCCACAAACATGCGCTCGGCCATCCAGGACAGCGCGGGCGATGCGGTCTCGAAACTCGGGCTGCAGCGGAAATAGACCTGCGCCGGGTCCACCAGCTCGCCGCGTACCAGGCGGGCAATCAGCTCAGCCGGGCCCGAGCGCACGGCACGGTTTTGCACATAAATAAGGTCGCCACCATCGGTCTCCAGCACGTAGCGCGCATCCAGCTCCGACAGCCGGTCGTTCACGATGAGCTGGAAGTCTGCGCCGCCCGGCAGCACACGCGCGCTCCAGCCATCGCCGGTGGCGGTGCCGCCCAGGATGGGGATCAGCCTGCGCAGGCCGTGCACGGTGTGGCCGACTTCCTGGGGGACGCCTACCTCCACGCGAAGGTCGGCAAAAAACTGGAATTGCGGATCGGGTAAGGGGATGACTTCAGACATGAGACCTAGCGTAAGTCCCGTTGCAAGCAGCGCCTGTTATCCCAGAGGATGACGGGATAACCCGAGCGCCCCAGTGGCCGCATCGGGGGCAGTTTCAGCGCACACTCCACGTTTTCGCACCCCATCACCTCGCAATTTCCGACTTTTCCATGCGGCAGTGGCTCCCCTCCTCTCCCCAGACTGTGCCCGGCCGGCAGGTGCTGCACAGCCCTGCCAGCCAGACGCTGGCCAGCATGGTTCATCGCCTGGGCGACAACGGCTTTGCGCCGGGCCTGCTGCAAGACCTGGAACCGGTGTTGCCCGCCGCTTCCTGGTCGGTGTACCGCACGGGCCACCGCTGCAAACCCACGCTGTTCATGTCGGCCAGCCGGGGCGTGCCCGACACCACGCAGGACTGCTGGTGGGCCTACCTCTCGGGCCCCTACCGCAGCGACCGCACCTGGGGCCGCCCATTTGACGAAGTGCCCGTGGCTGCGCCCGAAACGCGCCTGTGCCATGTGACCGCGACCGAGGTGGAGGGCGAACACCGCGCCCGGGTGTACGAAGCCCACGGCGTGGCCGAGCGCGTGTCGGTGGTCGAGTATGAAAGCGATGGCTCGGTGTTTGCGGTCAACTTCTACCGCCACCAGCACCAACGCGCCTTCAGCGACCGGCAGATCAGCGCGTTCGAGTCCGTCGCGCCGGTGCTGCTGGCGCTGACCCGCAAGCACATCGACCTGTCGCACACGCACCTGCCCCCGGCCACGCTGTGGCACGAGGCCAGCAGCACTGACCCGGTACACAACTTGGCGCTGCCTGCCGATGCGGCCCTGGCCCCGCTGGCGGCCGACGGCCTGCCCGTGCTGCGCATGCGCCTGGTGCGCCTGCAGGCCGAGCTGACCGACCGCGAGCTGGACGTGTGTGCGCGCCTGCTGCAGGGCATGACGCACGAAGGCATCGCCAGCGACCTGGGCCTGAGCGTGCCCACCGTCAAGACCTACCGCAACCGCGCCTTTGCGCGCCTGGGCATCCACTTCCGCAACGAGCTGTTCGCACGGGTGCTGGGCGGCTGAGCGGCGCCCTTCCTCTTCAGACGCCTGGAACCCAGGGCGGCGGCCGCCGCCGGATGGTCTGCGCCTTCACGATGGCCGTGTTGGTCTGCGCCTTGTCGGCAATGCGGTCCAGCACCCCGTCCAGCTGCTCGATGGACCGCACAAACACCCGGGCCACAAAACAGTCGTCGCCCGTGACCTTGTCGCACTCGCAGAACTCGGGCGTGTCGCGGATCAGCTGCTCCACCGCCGCCAGCTGGCCCGGCAAGGGGCGAATCCGCACGACGGCCTGCAGCTGGTAGCCCAGCGCGCGCGGCTCGATGTCTACCGTGAACGCACGCACCACCCCGCGCTCTTCGAGCCGCCGCAGGCGCTCGGACACGCTGGGCGACGACAGGCCCACGCGCTTGCCCAGCTCCTTGAGCGAGGTGCGGGCGTCCTGGTGCAGCTGGGTCAGGATGGCTTGGTCGATGGCGTCCATGGTGCAGAGGCGAAATTCGATGAATACCTCAGATTATCAGGAGCAATTGAAAAATTGCCTAATGCAAAGCATTCCTTGCGAAGCTTCTGTTTTCTATAGTTCTGCCATCACCACACGGAGCAACAGGCACACAGGTATGGAAAAGAAAACACAGGGCACGCTGGAGATGGGCGCCGCCATGGCCATCTCGGGAACCATCGGCTGGTTTGTCGTGCAATCGGGCCTGCCCGCGCTGGAGGTGGTTTTCTGGCGCTGCGCCTTGGGCGCCGTAGCCCTGGGCCTGGTGTGCTGGGCCATGGGGCTGCTGCGCGGCATGACCTGGCGCATCGCCCGCTGGGCCGCGCTGGGCGGCGTGGCCATCGTCACCAACTGGCTGCTGCTGTTCGGCGCCTACTCCCATGCCTCCATCTCCGTCGCCACAGCGGTCTACAACACGCAGCCGTTCATGCTGGTGGTCTTTGGCGCCCTGCTGTTTGGCGAACGCGTCACGCTGGCCAAACTCGGCTGGCTGGCCACGGCCTTTGTGGGCATGCTGCTCATCGTGCAGGCCAAGCCCGGTGTGGGCCTGCCGGGCGGCGACTACGCCCTGGGCATTGCCATGGCGCTGGGCGCGGCGTTCTTCTGGGCCGTGGCCTCGGTCATTGCCAAGCGGCTCACGGGCACACCGCCCCACCTGATTACGCTGGTGCAGGTGGCGGTGGGCGTGCTCATGCTCGCACCTTTTGCCCGGCTGGGCACCCCGCCGCAGGGCGCCAGCACCTGGCTGCTGCTGGTCACGCTGGGCGTGGTGCACACGGGCCTCATGTACATCCTGCTGTATGGCGCGGTGCAGAAACTGCCCACCTACCTGCAGGGGGCGCTGTCGTTCATCTACCCAGTGGTGGCGATCGGCGTGGACTTTGTGGCGTTCGGCCACCGGCTGCAGCCCGCACAGTGGCTGGGCGCAGCGGCCATCTTGCTGGCCGCCGCCGCGATGAACCTGCAGGCCACCCGGCCACGGGGCACTGTGACGGAGGCCTCGGCCAAAGCGTGCGCTGGCGGCGCAAAACCCCGGTAGTCAATCCGCGCGCGCCGCTCGCAGCCAACCAGCTGGATGGCAGTGTCACCCCGTTTCTCGCACGGTCAAGCCAGCGTGCGACGATTCTTGCGAGATGATGGCCAAGCAGCGGGCTGGTGTCTGCAGAATCTTTGCAGTAACCGGGCTGCTGAAGGCCCCGGCCCATGGAATGCCTGCAGAACGGAAACAACAACGCGAACAGCCCCCGATGAAAAGCCTCTCGAAACCCCGCCCCCCATCCAGGATCGCGCCCTGGTGCCTGGCGCTGCCGTGCATAGCAGGCGCCCTGCACGCCCATGCCGAAGCGCCCATGCACACCGACGACGCGGGCACGCTGGCCCAGGGCGTGCTGAAACTGGAAGTCACCCTGGGCCGCGACGCCAAGACCCGCAGCACCGAGATGCTGTTTGGCATGGGGCTGCTGCCCGGCCTGGAGATGGAGGTGTCGCTGGCCCACGGCCGCGACAAGGGCCAGAGCCCGGCCACCACGCTGCAGGGCCGGGGCTGGGGGGTGAAGTGGGTGCCCATCCAGAACGATGCGGGCTGGTCGCTGGGCGCCCGGGCCGACCTGGGCCACACCCGCGTGCGCGACGACGCCACCCCGGCGCACTTTTCTGAGCGGGCCTTCACCATCACCGGCCTGGCCAGCTACCGGTTTGCCAACGATCAAGCGCTGCACATCAATGCAGGCCACCACACCGTCCGCGTGCAGGGCGTGCGCCACCGCGCCGCCACCTGGGCGGTGGGGCACGAGCTGCCGCTCACCGTCCAGCTGCGCTTCACCTCCGAGGTGTTTGGCGAACAACGGTCGCGCCCCGACAAGGCCCTGGGCCTGCGCTACGAGATTGCCGAAGGGCTCAAGGCCTCGGTGGCCGTGGGCCGTGGCAATGGGCGCAGCTTCAGCCAGGTGGGCCTGGCCTGGGAGTTCTGACCAGGGGCGTACAACCACCACGGCACAATCGGCGGCCTATGCCTGCCGCTGGCCACGACCCTGCCCACCCCGCGCCCCCTGATCAGCCCCGGTCGAACCGGGCTGCCCTTGTCGCCGCCTGGGCCCAGGCCCTGCGCCAGCGCGCCGATGCGGCCACGCTGCAGGCGTTGGCACCGCTGACCGACGCCGAGGCCGCACGGGTGATGGCGCTGCTGCGCGACGGCGCCGCACCTGCCCTTTCTGTGGCCCCCACCGCTTCGTCGGCGCCAACCCCAGTTGCATCCGGTGTGGTCGCAGGCCAGTTCCGCCCCCGCATCACCCTCATGACCCTGGGCCGGGGCGACGGCCTGCTGGGCATGGCGCCCCAAGGCAAGCTGGGGCCACGCGGCGACAGCGTGACCCTGGCACAGATCGACTGGACCTACCGCACCGACAGCGGCGCCCAGTGGGAGGCTGCCGCGCCCACCTCGGTGCTCAACGCCCGCCCCGCGCCCGTGCAAGACCTGTACGACACCGGCGGCCCCGTGCTGCGCATGCAGCGCAACCTGGCCGCTGAGGCCGACGCCATGGACCGCGTGTGGGACCTGGGCCTGACCCCCGTGGACCCCAAGAGCCTGCAGTGGCGCCACCGTGCGGCCGCCGCCACGCTGGGCCCCATGTGGACCCTGGCGCAGGAGGCGCACTTTGGCGACTTCTGGGCCGACGTGGTTCCGCAGTTGCGCGCCGAGGGCTGGAGCGTGGTGGTACACCCCGGCTTCGCACACGAAAGCGTGCCCGTGTCGCGCTGGAAGCTGGTCATCGCCCCCGACACTGGCGAGCTGCTGGCCAAAGAGGTGGATGGCCCGCTGGGCACACGCCAGCGCCCCATGCAGAAGCTGCACCTGCCCGAGCGCGAAGGCGCCTGGCTGCTCAGCCTGGGCATCGAGATCGACGGCGAGGTGTTGGACCTCGCCCCCATGCTGGCCGACCTGCTGCGCCGCGACGTGCGCTGGCTCAACGCGCGGCAGATGGCGGCCATCGACGACATCGCCGTCATCTCGCTGCGCGCTCCTGGCGGGCGGCGCATCGACGCACCCGCAGGGCCGCTCAAGGCCATCGTGGGCGCCATGGTGGACCTGCTCACCGACCCCTCCCGCAAACAGCTGAAGGACGGCGACCCGCTGCGCCTGGGCGCCTGGGAGGTCCGCCGCATCGAGGCCCTGCGTGCCGGGCTGGTGCAAGCCCACCGCGTGGGCACCGTCAGCGGCTGGAGCAACGATTGGCAGCTGCAGGGCGACGCGGGCCTGGCACAGCTCGCCCAGCGCCTGCGCCGCATCGGCACCCCGCAGCCCGTGGTGGCGCCCCAGGGCCTGCAGGTGCAGCTGCGCCCCTACCAGCTCGACGGCCTGGCCTGGCTGCAGTACCTGCGCGCCCAGGGCCTGGGCGGCATCCTGGCCGACGACATGGGCCTGGGCAAAACCGCGCAGGCGCTGGCCCATGTGCTGGTGGAGAAAAAAGCGGGCCGCCTCACCCGCCCGGCCCTGGTGGTGCTGCCCACCTCGCTGCTCTTCAACTGGCAGGCCGAGGC
Source organism: Acidovorax sp. Q11 (assembly GCF_054950075.1). NCBI lineage: Bacteria > Pseudomonadati > Pseudomonadota > Betaproteobacteria > Burkholderiales > Comamonadaceae > Acidovorax > Acidovorax sp. Q11. Next base: position 88,070 of record NZ_JBUDZG010000019.1, read on the forward strand.
CGCGCGCATGGCGCCGGGCCTGCGCGTGCTGGCCCTGCATGGCGCGAGCCGGGGTCAGCGCTACCTGCAGATCGCCGACCATGACCTGGTGCTGACCACCTACCCGCTGCTCTGGCGTGACGTGGATGCGCTGGCCGCAGAGCCTTTTCACCTGCTGATCCTGGACGAAGCCCAGATGGTGAAAAACGCAGGCAGCCGCAGCGCCCGCGCCCTGCGCAAGCTGCAGGCCCCGCACCTGCTGTGCCTGACGGGCACGCCGCTCGAAAACCACCTGGGCGAGCTGTGGGCGCAGTTCGACTTTTTGATGCCCGGCTTTCTGGGAGACATGCGCAGCTTCAACGCCCGCTGGCGCAAGCCCATCGAAGAGAACGGCGAAACCCTGCGCGCCCAGCTGCTGGCCCAGCGCGTGCGCCCCTTCATCCTGCGCCGCCGCAAGCAGGACGTGGCCACCGAGCTGCCGCCGCGCACCGAGACCATCTTGCGCGTGCAGCTGCAGGGCAAGCAGCGCGAGCTGTACGAGGCCGTACGCACCACGGCCGACAAGCAGGTACGCCGAGCGCTGGAGCGCCAGAGCTTTGATGGCGCGCAGATCACCATCCTGGATGCACTGCTCAAGCTGCGCCAGGTGTGCTGCGATCCGCGCCTGGTCAAAGGCGCGAAGATCCACCCCGGCACCGAACGCGCCAAGCTCGACCTGCTGGCCGACATGCTGCCCGCCCTGGTCGAAGAAGGCCGCCGCGTGCTGGTGTTCTCTCAGTTCACCGAGATGCTGATGCTGGCCGCCGAACAACTGGACGCGCTGGCCCTGCCCTACCTCACCCTCACCGGCAAGACGCCACCGGGCCAGCGCGGCGCCGTGGTTCAACGTTTTCAGGCGCAGGACGCAAGCAGCGCGCCCATCCTGCTGGTCAGCCTCAAGGCGGGCGGCACGGGCCTGAACCTGACGGCCGCCGACACCGTGATCCACCTCGACCCCTGGTGGAACCCCGCCGTGGAGGAGCAGGCCACCGCCCGCGCCCACCGCATCGGGCAGGACCAGCCGGTGTTCGTCTACAAGCTGGTGGTCGAGGGCAGCATTGAGGAGCGCATGTTGGAGCTGCAGGCGCGCAAGGCCGCGCTGGCCAGCGGCGTGCTGGGCCACGACGCGGCCGGTGCGCTGAAGTTCAGCGAGGCCGATCTCACGGCACTGCTCGCGCCCCTGGCCGAGCCCGCCGACAACCCGCTGGCCATTCCGGGTGAGGATGCGCGGCGCTGGGGTGGCACCGGAAAACGCCGGTCTCGCCCGCTGCAGCCTTAATTTTAATAATGGATTTTATTTTGTGGAGATATTGATGAAATTCCCGATGCGAAATTTTCTATTTTTCCTCATTTTTTCCGCGAAATTCATTTCCGCTAGTGCATCATCAGGATTGTGCCCAGTTGAAGTATTTGCAATCGAGAGAGGCAATGGACTTGTTGAAATCGGCATAAAAAATAACATGAAAGAGAGCTTCGAGATTTCATATGATCGCCTGCCTTGGGTCTTGGGTGCTAGGGGAGCCAATTTTGAGATTGCAGTGGATGGTCAACGAATTCGGACGCCCTTCGGAGCTGGTCACAACACGCGAATCATAAACATTGGCCCAAAATCCTATATTTCTTCAATTGACGACATAGGATATTTGCGGAGTTTTTACGAAAACATCGACAAATCCCGAGTAACCATCACTTGGTCATATTCAATTCCAGGTGAAAAAATACCTGAAAATTGTCGCGAAGTAAATGGAAAAATATCTCCTCCATAATTTTACATGATCGATCATGATATGAAGGTGATTAATCTTGGCGGGCGTCTTTCCTATGACATAACGAGATTTAGGAACTCTGTTTAGCGATGATGCCAACGTGCTGATACGTGACTTGGCGCCACTGAGAAACCAAGTGGCATTCCGGACGAAGACGCGCTGCGCTCGTGCAGAACGGGCAAGCAGCGCCACGGGCTCTTCGGTCACCAGAATATGAATAAAAATGGCCTCTACCGCCTGATAGGAGTGCCTTTATAGCTATCAAAACAATAGTATTTGATGGGCGAACAGGGGCAACCGACGGCGCACCCAGCCGAGGTGCAGAATTCAAAAGCAAGCTTCGGAGTGCGCTCCGCACGTGCCGTTTCTACAGTGAGGGCATCGCAAACCCAGCTGTTCGCACCCCGTGTGTGAACACGGTTCTTTTCGGAGCCCTCACCATGCAAGCCTTCGGCACCGCCATTTCCTCAACGCCCCCAATGTCCACGCCCACCCGCCCGGCCCCCCGCAGCACCCAGGCAGCGCAACAAGCCGCCGCCACCCAGGCCGACCCGCGCTGGGCGGCGGTGCTGACGCGCAGCGCAGCGGCAGACGGCAGCTTCTGGTATTCGGTGTTGTCCACGGGCGTGTACTGCCGCCCCAGCTGCGCGGCGCGCACGCCCCGGCCCGAGAACGTGCGCTTCCACGCCAGCTGCGCCGACGCCAAAAACGCAGGCTTTCGCCCCTGCCAGCGCTGCAAGCCACAGCAGCCCTCGGCGCAGTCGCACCATGCCGAATGGGTCACGCAGGCCTGCCGCTTCATCGAAGCCGATGCAGCCGAGGGGCGCGCCCCCACGCTCGATGCACTGGCCGCCCGGCTGGGGCTGAGCGGCTCGCACCTGCACCGCATCTTCAAGCAGGCCACGGGCCTCACGCCCAAGGCCTACGCCGCCGCGCAGCGCGAGCAGCGTGTGCGCAGCGCACTGGGGCAAACCAGCGACTCGGTGACCGAGGCCATCTACGGCGCGGGCTACCAGTCCAGCAGCCGCTTCTACGAAAAATCCGCCCAGGTGCTGGGCATGACACCCACGCGCTACCGCGCAGGCGGTGCCGCGCAACACATCCACTTTGCCGTGGCGCAATGCTCGCTGGGCGCCATTCTGGTGGCTCACAGCGGCCAGGGTTTGTGCGCCATCCTGCTCGGCGACGACCCCGACGCGTTGGTGCGCGACCTGCAGGACCGGTTTGCGCAGGCGCAGCTGGTGGGCGGCGATGCCGGTTTTGAATCGCTGGTGGCCCAGGTGGTGGCTTTTGTCGAAGCGCCCGGCCTGGGCCTCCACCTGCCGCTTGACGTGCAGGGCACGGCCTTCCAGCAGCGCGTGTGGCAGGCGCTGCGCACCATCCCGCCCGGGCAGACAGCGAGTTATGCCGAGATTGCAGCGCGCATCGGCGCCCCCGCCGCCACCCGCGCGGTGGCCCAGGCCTGCGGCGCCAACGCGCTGGCCGTGGCCATCCCCTGCCACCGGGTGGTGAGGAGCGACGGCGCGCTGTCAGGCTACCGCTGGGGCGTGGAGCGCAAGCGCGCGCTGCTCGAGCGGGAGTCCGCCGCCGCCGCACCCGCGCGCCTGCAGGAGAAGGCCGCATGAGTGGCTTGAGCGCCCTGCCCCACAGCACACCACAGGCCACCAGCCCCTGGCCCGGGCGTGTGGTCGCGCTCGACTGGGCCCAGGCCACCGACGACCTGCACACCCAGGGCCATGCGGTGTTGCCGCAACTGCTGAGCGCCGAGGAATGCACGGCCTTGGCCGGGCTCTACCGCCGCCCCGGCCCACCCCTGTTCCGCAGCCGCGTGGTCATGCAGCGCCACGGCTTTGGCCTGGGCGAATACCAGTATTTCAGCTACCCGCTGCCGGACATGGTGGCCGGGCTGCGCGACGCGCTCTACCCGCAACTGCAGCCCATCGCCAACCACTGGAATGCCGCCATGGGCATTGACGTGCGCTACCCCGCGCAGCATGCCGACTTCATCGCCCGCTGCCATGCGGCCGGGCAACTGCGCCCCACGCCACTGCTGCTGCAGTACGCGCCGGGCGACTACAACTGCCTGCACCAGGATTTGTATGGCGAGCATGTGTTCCCGCTGCAGGTGGCCATCCTGCTGTCGGAGCCCGGCCACGACTTCACCGGCGGCGAATTTGTGCTGACTGAACAACGCCCCCGCATGCAGTCGCGGGCCGAGGTGGTGCCCCTGCGCCAGGGCGACGCCGTGGCGTTTGCCGTGCACCACCGCCCGGTGCAAGGCACACGCGGCACCTACCGCGTGAACCTGCGCCACGGTGTTAGCCGCGTGCGATCAGGCCAGCGGCATACGATGGGCATCATCTTTCATGATGCTGACTAGATGACGATGACCCTCGGCCTGTTTGACGACCTGCCCGCCACACCCCAGGCCCCCGAGTGGCTGGAGCCAGGTGCCGTGGTGCTGCGCGGCTTTGCATTGCCGCAGGCTACCGATTTGTTGCAGGCCGTCGATGCCATCACGGCCCAGGCGCCCTTCAGGCACCTTGTCACGCCGGGCGGGCAGCGCATGTCGGTGGCCATGACCAACAGCGGCGCGCTGGGCTGGATCAGCGACCGCAGCGGCTACCGCTATGGTCCCACCGACCCAACCACCGGGCTGCCCTGGCCGCCCATGCCTGCGGCGTTTCGCCAGCTCGCCCGGGAAGCCGCCGAGGCGGCAGGCTACCCCGGCTTTGCGCCCGATGCCTGCCTCATCAACCGCTACGCACCCGGCACGCGGCTGTCACTGCACCAGGACCGCGACGAAGGCAACTACGACCACCCCATCGTGTCTGTCTCCCTGGGCATCCCGGCCATCTTCCTGTGGGGCGGCGCAGAACGTGCCGACAAGGCCCGGCGTGTGGGCCTGTGGCATGGCGACGTGGTGGTGTGGGGCGGCCCGGCGCGGCTGCGGTTTCATGGCGTGTTGCCGCTGGCCGACGCCAGCCATGCGATGACGGGTGCCCTGCGCATCAACCTCACGTTTCGCAAGGCAGGCTGAAACCCGTCCACCGCATCGGAGACATCAGCGAATGGGATACTCCGTGGCGCCGCCGATGGACGCGAGCATCCGGTCCGCGTCCTGGCGCCCCTTCAGGTCCTGGGCCACGGTGATCTTCTTGCCGCTGCGCAGCTCGGCCTCGATGCGGTAGTAGACCTCGCGGCGGTTGTTGATCTCCACGGTGTAGCCCTCCACCACACGCAGCCGGGCTATATCGGGGGCTGGCACCTGGTGCCATTGCAGCATCAGGCCCAGCAGGCGCCGTTCGGTGCGCAGGCCGTCGCGGTCGATCTGCACGCGCAGGCTGTTGGCCAGCGCGTAGAACGCGCCCACCAGCACCGCGCCTCCCACGCCCCCAAAGCCCAGCCTGAACAGCCAGGGCCCGATGTCGGACTGGGCCTCTTGCTCCCAGGGCACCAGCGCGCCCACAGCCAGAAACACCACCCCCACCAGCCCCATCGCCAGCTTGAGTCCCCACCATCGCCCGGCCGGAAAGTGCATCTGCACCCCACCGGGGATCTTTTCGAGCTTGCCGGGCGTGCCTGCGGCGGTGGTGTTGCGCTGCCACTGCTTGTTGAGCGGCTTGCCCCCGCGCGCCACAAACACCAGCATGCCCACGCCCACGCCACCAAACATCACCACAAACACCATCTTGAATGCCAGCAGTCCGGGCCGCAGACTGCGGTCAATCACCGCCTCGGCCGGGTGCGAGGGGTTGACCCAGACCGGCACCGGTTGCCCGTCGCGCAGCGCCTGCTCCAGCCGCTCGCCGAGCGCCTCCTGAAAATCGCCCACGTTGTCGCCGCCGCCGCTGATGGCCACACGCTCGCCCTCATACACCTGGCCCGCCACGGTGTAGCGGTAGCGCGCCGTCACGTGGTACGAGGTGGATTTGCTGCTGCGGCTGCTGTTCAGGCTCGCGGCCAGCAGCGTGGCGTTGGCCGGCTGCCAGAACTGCATGCGCGACCAGTCGTACAGCGTGGGCAACACGCTCAGCAGCAGCATGCCCACGCCCACGGCGGCAAAGGGCAGCGCAAACAAGGCCATCACCCATCCGCCCGGCTTCTTCTTGCCCGCTTTGTCCATCGGCATCTCCCGCGCCGCACTGCAGCGGCTGGGGTGATTTTGCGGGCAAAGTCGGTTTTTTTGAGCAGATGCTTGGGCGCTGCCCCAGCGCCTCAGCGCTCGATCACATCGTTGTTGCTGCCGTTGCGCGTGATGCGCGACTTGAATCCCACGGGCACATAGACGGTGTTGCCGCTGCCGTCCAGCTCGATGCGCTCCACGGTGGCAGTCTTGAGCACAAAAATGCGGTTGTTCATGCCCGCCACGATCAGCCGCGCTACGGTGTTGCCCGCCGCCACCGTCACGTCGTTGCGCGCGCCGGTCACCTCCAGGTCGTAGATGCCGGTCTTGTCGATGGTCTTATCCATGCTGATGCCGTCCACGGTGACCACATGCCCGTCGTCCGAGCTGCCGCCGCAGGCCGACAGCATGGACACAATCAAGGCGTACACCAGGTTGCGCGGCGAAAACAGGGTGATGGCGTTTTGCAGATTCATACGGAAGCCCCACAGCCGGGGGTAAAAAAACAGAGAAGCCCGCAGTCTGCAAAAACCCGCATGAAGCCCCCATGAAGCCGCCGCCATGCCGGGCGCCCCAGATGAAGCTTTCATGAACGCCCGCTGCGCACGCACCCCTTGGGCGACACGGCCCGCTCCTAGAATCGCCGCCACCGCCTCACTCCTCAAACCCCATCGCATGGCCAGCATCCTTCTTGTGGAAGACGACCTCCCCTTGGGCAACTCGCTGCAGCGTGTGCTCACCGTGGCGGGCCACCATGTGGTGTGGCTGCGCACCAGCGCCGATGCACGCCGGTTTCTGCAAGACCAGCCCTTTGCCCTGGTGCTGCTGGACATTGGCCTGCCGGACGAGACGGGGCTGGATTTGCTCGCCTGGCTGCGCGCCCAGGGGCAGGCCACGCCGGTGATGCTGCTCACCGCCCGCGACAGCGTGGGCGAACGCGTGCTGGGGCTGGACGCGGGGGCCGACGACTACCTGGGCAAACCGTTTGCCATCGAAGAGCTGCTGTCGCGCGTGCGTGCCCTGCTGCGGCGCCACAGCGGGCAGACCAGCAGCGTGTGGCAGATTGGCCCGCTTTGCATCCACACCGCGCGGCGCAGGGTGCAGGTGCATGGGCAGGACGTGCACCTCTCCGCCCGCGAGTACGACATCCTGCGCGCCCTGGCCGAAGACCCGGGCCGCGTGCTCACACGCGCGCAGATCGAGGCCAGCTCCAGCCCTGCCGACACGCTGGACAGCAACGCCACCGACGTGCATGTCTACAAACTGCGGCGCAAGCTGGGCAACCACCTCATCAGCACCGTGCGCGGCGTGGGCTATGTGCTGGAGTCGCCCACCCCAGCCCTGGACCCGGCACCATGAGCGCAGCCGCCATGCACGCCGCGCAAGCGGCCACGACGGCGACGGCCCCCGGCGCACCACGCCCGCCCTCGCTCATCCGCCGCCTGATTGCCTGGCAAGCCCTGGCCCTGGTCGTGGCCTGGCTGGCCCTGGCCTCGGTGATGACCTGGGTGGCGCTGGAACGCAGCCCCGAAGACATCGACACCCGGCTGCGCGAAACCGCCCGCATCCTGGCTGAGGCCGCCAGCGGCCCCGAAGCCACCCTGCCCGCCCGCATGTTGGCCGCCCAGGGCGCGCTGCTGCGCATCACCGGCCGCGACCTGCTCGGCATGGCAGGCCTGACCCACACCCGCGTGCTGAACACGCAGGGCCAGGTGCTGTACCGCAGCAGCGAAGACGTGCCCTGGCCGCCCACTGCCATGGAAACCGCCACGGAAACCGCCCCGCCCCCATCCGGCAACCCGCCCTGGCACCTGCACACCCAGGCCGCCAGCGACGGCAGCGTGGTGGTGCAGGTGGCCGAGCCCGGTGCGCTGCACCTGGGCGCGCTGCTGCCGGTGCTGTGGCTGGTGCTCAAAAGCCAGCTGGGCGTGTTTTTGTGGCATGGGCTGGTGGTGTGGGTCACGGTGCGCAGCGGGCTGGCGCCACTGCAGCAACTGGCGCAGCGCATCTCGCGCCGCCGCGCGGGCGACCTGGCGCCCGTGCAGGTGGACAGGCTCTATGCCGAAACCGCGCCCGTGGTCCACGAACTCAACGCCCTGCTCGCCCACGAGGCCCAGCGGCTGGAGGCCGAACGGCGTTTTCTGGCCGACGCCGCGCACGAGTTGCGCACGCCCCTGGCCGCCATCAACGCCCAGGCCCACCAGCTGCTCACCGAACCCGACCCCGCCGCGCGGGCCGACGCCGCCCACGCACTGCAGCAAGGCATCACCCGGGCCTCGCACCTACTCACCCAGCTGCTGACCCTGGCGCGCGCCGATGCCGCCGCCCAGCCCGCTGCCCCAGCCGTGCACCCCACGCTGGACCTGGCCGACCTGCTGCGCAACCGTGTGGCCCTGCTCGTGCCCCTGGCGCGCGCACGGGGCATCGAGCTGGCCCTGACGGCCCCCGAACACCTCAGCGCCCGGCTGGACCACGAAGGCCTGTGCTCCGTCATCGACAACCTGGTGGACAACGCCATCCGCTACGGTGTGGCCGGTGGCAGTGTGGAGGTGACCCTGGGCACGGATGACGCAAGCCCCAGCGGCCCCATCGTGCTGCTGGTGCAGGACAACGGCCGGGGCATCGCCCCCGAGCACCGCGCCCGGGTGTGGGAGCGCTTCTACCGCATCCCCGGCACCAGCGAGGCGGGCACGGGCCTGGGCCTGGCCATTGCACAGCGCGTGGTGCAGCGCATGGGCGGCACCCTGGGTTTTGCCGACGGGCTGGGCGGGCGCGGCGTGGGCCTGCGCTGCGTGCTGCCGCGCGAGCCGCTGGCCGCGCCCGGCACGGCAGTAGCAGAAAAATCTGAATAAAAATAGGCTCTACCGCGCAATGGATAAGCGCAAGCAGCTATCAAAACAGAAGCGACCCAACTCCCGTATCCACTGCGCAGCCCAAAAGTTGTAGTTGCCCTTTGCCAGAATGGCACCATGACCGCCACCACCGCCACCCCACAACACCCGCCGCGCTACTGGCTCATGAAGTCCGAGCCCGAGGAATGCTCCATCGACGACGCCCTGGCCGCCCCGAATGCGACCGTGCCCTGGACGGGGGTGCGCAACTACCAGGCGCGCAACTTCATGCGCGACGAGATGCAGGTGGGCGACGGCGTGCTGTTCTACCACTCCAGCTGCCCCGAACCCGGCATCGCGGGCATCGCCCGCGTGGCCAGCAGCACCCGGCCTGATCCCACGCAGTTCGACCCCGCCTCGCCCTACCACGACCCCAAGTCCCCGCCCAACCAGCCCCGCTGGCTGCTGCTGGACGTGCAGGCCCTGCGCAAGACCCGGCTGATCTCGCTGGCCGAGCTCCGCGAGCACCCGGACCTGGCTCCCATGCGTGTGCTGCAGCGGGGCAACCGGCTGTCGATCACGCCGGTGGAGGTGGCGGAGTGGGAGGCGATTACGGGGCGGCTGTTGGGTGCATCCTAGATACGGGGCAATCCAATCAGGACAGGGGGCGAATAAGTGGTGCCGCGACTCAATTCAACCAGCCGCCATGAAACTGTGAGGCCGTTGAATTTACGTGCAAATCGACAATCAACACTCGGAGTGATGCCGTATGCCATTGAGGTCGATCCTGCAGCACCACTTCACATGAGCGGCCCAGCCGGTCGATCGATGCTTTTCAAGGGCCTGTCCGAGTTTCCGTGTGTGAGGCTCATTGAACCTTCACCGATTTCGTGAAGCTGATTGAGGATCTTACGTGCTCGATTTGGTGAACCGGTCTTCGTAGAGGATCGCGAATTGGTTCATTGCTGACTTCCAGTTGTTGGTTGCCCGCCCCCAG
>NZ_JBUDZG010000020.1:0-86772 GCF_054950075.1 Acidovorax sp. Q11
TCCCGAACAGGACAGTGAAACGACTTTGCGCCGATGATAGTGCGGGTTCCCGTGTGAAAGTAGGTCATCGTCAGGCTCTTACAGCCCAGAAAACCCCAGTCTCATCAAGACTGGGGTTTTTTGCTTTGCAGGGGCACAATTTTGCTTAGAGGCATGTGCAATAACTGGATTGCCTTGACTCTCATAGCGCCTCGCTGATTCACTCTGCTTTTGCCATGCAACTACAAGATATTCTGTATTCCCAAGGGTTTGGCACACGCCGCGTCTGCGCTGGACTGGTGCAACAAGGTTGGGTGGCTGTGCGTGAGCCGACTGTGAGTGCGGGTGAGTGCGAATATCGCCCTTGTACCGATGCAACCTCTGATTACGACCCCGAAGGGCTGGTTTTGCGGGTTCGGGGCATTGACTGGCCCTACCATGCCAAGGCCTATGTGCTGTTGCACAAGCCTGCCGGGACCGAATGTTCCCAGAAGCCGTCCACCTACCCTAGCATCTACACCCTGTTGCCCGCGCCATTGCGGCAGCGACCCACAAAGAGTGCGGTGCAAGGGGTTCAGGCGGTGGGGCGCCTGGACCAGGATACGACCGGCATGCTGCTGCTGAGCGATGACGGACAGTTCATTCACCGCATGAGTTCGCCTAAAAAGCATGTTCCCAAGGTCTACCAGGTCACAACCAAGCACCCGGTGGATAGCGCTCAGGTGACTCAATTGTTGGCAGGGGTGGTGCTGGATGACGATCCCAAGCCGGTTCGCGCTGCAGGTTGCGAGGTGGTTGCCAGCCGTTGCCTGAACCTGACCCTGACAGAAGGCAAGTACCACCAAGTCAAGCGCATGCTGGCTGCCGTGGGAAACCGGGTGGAAGGGCTGCATCGCTCCAGAATTGGCGGCATGGATTTGCCTGCTGACCTGGCGCCTGGTGCCTGGCGCTGGCTCGGTGAAGATGAGATGCGGCTGTTGACCCAAGTTGCCTGAAGGCTGGGGCCGCGCATCGGCGCATCCGCGCTGGGTGGCAGGGCTGGGCAGGGCGAGCCGATCAAAGAGCGTGTTGGCGCATGACCTTGGTCAATGTTCATGCTTGACGCGCTACGTTACTCCTGCAATCGCCGAGTGCGGGTGGGCGGGACGCTACACTCACAGGCTGTGTTGAAAGTGGCTCTGTGAAGATTTTTTCGATTGCACGTACATGTGTTGCCCTGTGTGGGCTGTGGCTGTCCATGGGGAGCGCGGTGGCTGCGGTGCCGCCTCTGTTTGTCCTCAATTCGCTGGAGGCCAATGTCAGTGTCATTGACCCGGCGACCTGGACGGAGACGACCCGGATTCCCACCGGCAAAGAGCCGCACCACCTCTACCTGACACCCGATGAAAAGTCGGTGATCGTGGCCAATGCCTTGGGCGACACGCTGACGTTCATCGATCCGCGTACGGCCCAGGTGCAGCGCACGGTGCGCGGCATTGTGGACCCGTACCACCTGCGCTTCAGCCCCGACATGAAGTGGTTCATCACCGCCGCCAATCGCCTCAACCATGTGGACTTTTATCGCTGGGATGGCAAGGACCTGACGCTGGTGCAGCGTGTAGCCACATCGCGCACGCCCAGCCATCTGTGGATCGACAGCCGCAGCACCACGGTATACGCCACCATGCAGGACAGCGATGAGCTGGTGGCCATGGACCTCGCCACCCAGACCATCAAATGGCGTATCAAGACCGGCACCATGCCGGCGGATGTGTACGGCAGCCCCGACGACAAGCGCTTGTTTGTCGGCTTGACCGGAAGCGACAGTGTCGAAGTGTTTGATGTCTCGGGGCGTGAGCCGGTGAGCATTCGGAAGATCAAGACCGGCAACGGGGCCCATGCATTCCGCGCTGCAGGGGATGGCCGCCATCTCTACGTGAGCAACCGCGTGGCCAATTCCATCAGCAAGATCGACATGACAACTTACCAGGTGGTGGAGTCGTACCCCGTGCCGGGTGGCCCCGACTGCATGGATGTGTCTGCCGATGGACGCTTCATTTACGTGAGTTCGCGTTGGGCCCGCAAGCTGTCGGTGGTGGATACCGAAGCCAAGAAGGTCGTGCGGCAGGTCACGGTGGGCAAGTCGCCCCACGGCGTCTGGACCTTGCACCACGCACCGCGTTGAGGACGAGGGTGGAGGCCATGGGCGCGAGGCTGGGCCACAAACCAACATTGGGGTGGCAGTTTGCTATACTATTTGTAGCAATTGCCGCATGTCCATCGGGCGCAAGCGCCCAAAATGATTGCAAGAAACCCCTGTATTTGACGTTCGACACCGGTCACATGGAGGTGGCGCCTCTGGTGGCCGAAGTGTTGAACCGCCAGCAGGTGCGGGTGACTTTTTTTGCGGCCAATGAACGCACCAAGCAAGGCGATGGCAGCCTGGGTGAACACTGGGCACCCTGGTGGCGTGCGCGCGCGGCAGAGGGCCACGAATTCGCCTCGCACACCTGGGACCACACCTACTGGCGTGCGGATGTAGGCACGGCGCAAGCCCCGATGTTTCGCGTGCGCCCTTCTGCGGGCCCTCGGGAGGGGCAGAATTTTCAGATGTCGGCGGCCGAGTACTGCGCGGAGATTGGTCGTGCTGCCGATCGCCTGAAGGTGGTGACGGGCAAGGCGCCGCTGCCACTGTTCCGCGCGCCCGGAGGAAAAACATCCCCCCAGCTGATCGCCACCGCGCAGGCCTGCGGTTATGCGCATGTGGGCTGGTCGCCCGCAGGTTTTCTGGGGGATGAACTGCCCAGCGAGAGCGCCAGCAATGCGGCCCTGCTGCGCAAGGCCCTGCGTGACGTGCGCAGCGGCGACATTCTTCTGGCGCACCTGGGCATCTGGTCCCGCAAGGACCCCTGGGCGCCGACCGTGCTGGAGCCCTTGATTGTGGGCCTCAAGCAGCAGGGTTTCTGCTTTCGGACCTTGCGGGAGCACCCCCAGTACGGGGTGGCCCGCTGATGGACAACAGGGCGGTGGGTTGCGCGGATGCCGATGCAGGCGCTTGCTGCGTGGCCTGTTGCAGCGCAGGCAAGGGAGCATGACGTGATGGGATCTCTGGGCAGTTGGTTCGATGGCGCGCAGCAATGGCTGTTTGAGGGTGTGCTGCAGCCGCTGATGTTCTCGCTGGGCCTGAGCAGCGTGCTGGAGACTGGCTATGAGGCTGCAGGCTGGCTCCTGGTGGGGTTGCTCCAGCTGGCGGTGATCGTGGCCGTGATCGGCCCGATGCAGCGGCTGTGGCCGGTGGAGCCAGTGACCAACCGAGCCACCATCCGCACCGACATCCTTTATACGCTGATCCACCGGCTGGGCGTGTTCCGCCTGGCCTTGTTCTTCACGGTGGACCCGCTGGCCGACTCCCTGTTTGGCGCCTTGCGCGTGGCGGGGGTCAGCACCTTCCAGCTGGATGGTGTCTGGCCGGGGATCACGGACATCCCCTGGGTGAGCCTGCTGCTGTACCTGGTGGTGTTCGATTTTGTGGACTACTGGATCCACCGGGGCCAGCACCACTTTGAATGGTGGTGGCGCCTGCATTCCCTGCACCATGCGCAGCAGCAGATGACCATGTGGAGCGACAACCGCAACCACCTGCTCGACGACCTGCTGCGGGACACGATTCTGGTGGTTGTTGCGCAGGCGATTGGCGTGGCCCCGGGGCAGTTCATTGCCATTGTGGCCATCACCCAGCTCAGCGAGAGCTTTCAGCATGCCAATGTGCGTCTGTGGTTTGGCCGCTGGGGCGAGCGCCTGTGGGTCAGCCCACGTTTCCACCGACTGCACCACAGCATTGGCATTGGCCATGAGACGGTGAAGCCTGCGGTGGCTGCAGCCGACGGTACGAAGTCCGAAGGACCCCGTGTGGTTCTGGGCGGCCACAATTTCGGGGTGCTGCTGCCCTGGTGGGACATGCTGATGCGCACGGCCAACTTCGAATGGCGCTTTGACCCCACCGGCGTGCGCGACCAGGTCGAGCCCGATGCGAAAGGGCGGTTGCGCGACTACGGCCAGGGGTTCTGGTCCCAGCAATGGCGGGGCGTGCTGAGGTTGTTCGGCAAAGCCTGATTTGTCTCCCTCCCATAGGCACCCAAGGTATGCTTGTCGACATGGGACTTCTGCTTGACTCTTTCTGGCGCGCTGCGGTCTATTGCCTGCGGCCGCGTGTTGTGGCCCTGTCGGTCTTGCCGTTGCTGCTGATGGTGGCTTTGGCGCTGGGCCTGGGTTATTTCTACTGGGATGCGGCGGTCCAGGGCATGCGCGCGATGCTGGACGCCTCCACGTTGCTCGCCAGCGTCTGGAGCTGGCTGCAGGGCTGGGGCCTGGGGGATGTGACGGCCGTGATGGCGCCCCTGATGGTGGTGCTGGCCGTGGCGCCTGTGCTGGTGGTGGTATCGCTGCTGGCAGTGGCGGTGCTCATGACACCCGCCTTGGTCGCACTGGTGGCCGACCGGCGCTTTCCGAACCTGGAGCGCAAGAAGGGCGGCTCCTTCATCGCCAGCGTGGCCTGGTCGGTGGGCTCCACTCTGTTGGCGCTGGTGGCCTTGGTGGTGTCGGTTCCACTGTGGCTGGTGCCGCCGCTTGTGCTGGTGCTGCCACCCTTGATCTGGGGTTGGCTCACTTACCGGGTCATGGTGTTTGATGCTCTGGCCGACCATGCCAGCAAGGAAGAGCGCCAGGAGATATTCCGCCGCCATCGCAGCAGCCTGCTGGGCATCGGCATCATCACCGGCTACCTGGGGGCGGCGCCCAGCATTGTCTGGGCCTCCGGGGTCGTTTTTGCGGCGGTTTTTTTCATCCTGGTTCCGCTGGCCATCTGGATCTACACCCTGGTGTTCGCGTTCTCGTCGCTCTGGTTCACCCACTACGGCCTGGCGGCACTGCAGCGCCTGCGGGCCGAATCTGCCGGGCTGGCGCCCCTGGCGGCCACCGCCAACGTGGTGGATGCCGTTGGGCCTCCTGCCGCAGCAGCAACACCCGCGTTGCCCGCCGCATCCTCTGCGGCCGCCTTGCCTGCGGCCCCATCTTCGTCCTCCGAGAATCCAGCACCATGACCCCCACCTTCGGCCTCATCATCGTGGGCGATGAAATCCTGTCGGGCAAACGTGCCGACAAGCACATGCCCAAGGTCATCGAGCTTCTGGCGGCACGGGGCCTGTCGCTGGCCTATGCGGACTATGTGGGCGACAGCCCTGACCGCATCACGGCGACCCTGCAGCGCGCCTTTGCATCGGGCGACGTGGTGTTCTCGTGCGGGGGCATTGGCGCCACGCCCGACGACCACACGCGCCAGTGTGCCGCCCGCGCCCTGGGGCGCGAACTGCTGCTGCACCCCGAGGCCGAGGCCCTGATCCGCGAACGCATGCAGGACGTGGCGCGGGAGCAGGGCGTACCCTACGAGGCCGACCGACCAGATAACGTCCACCGGCTCAACATGGGGGTGTTTCCGGCAGGGGCCCGCATCATTCCGAATCCCTACAACAAGATCCCCGGCTTCAGCTGCGAGGGGGCTGGCGGAGGGGCCGTGCATTTTGTGCCGGGCTTTCCCGTGATGGCCTGGCCCATGATCGAAGGGGTGCTGGAGCGGCACTACGCGGAATTCTTCAACAGCACGCCCCAGACCGAGCAGTCGGTGGTGGTTTATGGCGCCATGGAGGCCGCGTTGACGCCTCTCATGGAACGCATCGAAAAAATGCACCCGCAGGTGCGGGTGTTCAGTCTGCCCAGCGTGGATCATCCACAATACGGGCGGCATATCGAGCTGGGCGTCAAAGGGCCTGCACCGTCGGTTCCTGCCGCATGGCAGGAGCTGAAAAAAGGATTGCACGAATTTGGTGCAAACTGCGGCCCCGAATTGGTGCGCAACCTGTGATGTTCAGGCTCGATCCATGGATTGCACTGTTTTGGTGCTTTTGGGCAGATGCCGTGCCAACCCGTAGTCTGCGGCGCTCCTTCATAGTGCGGTAGTGCACTCGGCTGGCACGCAAACTGCTTTTATTTCGGCAAAATCTTTTTTCAACAAGCGCTTTACCCAGGAGAACCTGATGGCCAAGACCGTTGCAGACGTGATGAAGATGGTGAAGGAAAACGAAGTCAAGTTCATTGACTTCCGTTTCACCGATACCCGTGGCAAACAACAGCACACCACGGTGCCCGTCTCTCACTTCGACGAAGACAAGTTCATTTCGGGCCACGCCTTTGACGGTTCGTCGATTGCCGGCTGGAAGGGCATTGAAGCCTCCGACATGCAGCTGATCCCCGATCCCAGCACGGCCAACATCGATCCTTTCTTCGAAGAAACGACACTGATCCTGACCTGCGACGTGATCGAGCCCACCGACGGCAAGGCCTACGACCGCGATCCCCGCTCCATCGCCAAGCGCGCTGAAGCCTACCTGAAGGCTTCTGGCCTGGGCGACACCGCCTACTTCGGTCCCGAGCCAGAATTCTTCATCTTCGACGGCGTGCGCTGGAGCACCGAGCCCAACAACACGTTCTACGAAATCGAAGAATACGAAGCCCCTTGGAACACCGGCGCCAAGCTCGAAGGCGGCAACCGTGGCCACCGTCCCACCGTCAAGGGCGGCTATTTTCCCGTGCCTCCCGTTGACAGCACGCAAGACATGCGCGCCGAGATGTCCCTGATTCTCGAATCTCTGGGCATCCCGGTCGAAGTGTTCCACCACGAAGTGGCGGGCGCTGGCCAGAATGAAATCGGCACCCGTTTCAGCACGCTGGTGGAGCGCGCCGACTGGACCATCCTGCAAAAGTACGTGATTCACAACGTGGCCAACGCCTATGGCAAGACCGCCACGTTCATGCCCAAGCCTTACCACGGCGACAACGGCTCCGGCATGCACGTGCACCAGTCCGTCTGGAAGGACGGCAAGAACCTGTTCGCTGGCGATGGCTATGCTGGTCTGTCGGACTTCGCGCTGTACTACATCGGCGGCATCATCAAGCACGCACGTGCCCTGAACGCCATCACCAACCCCGGTACCAACAGCTACAAGCGTCTGGTGCCTCACTTCGAAGCTCCGGTGAAGCTGGCCTACTCGGCCAAGAACCGTTCCGCTTCGATCCGCATCCCTTACGTGGCCAACCCCAAGGGCCGTCGCGTGGAAGCCCGCTTCCCCGATCCACTGATGAACCCCTACCTGGGCTTCGCAGCCCTGCTGATGGCGGGTCTGGACGGCGTGGAAAACAAGATTCATCCCGGCGAAGCCGCTACGAAGGACCTGTACCACCTGCCCCCAGAAGAAGACAAGCTGGTGCCTACCGTGTGCCACAGCCTGGACCAGGCCCTGGAGCACCTGGACAAGGACCGCGCGTTCCTGACCAAGGGTGGCGTGTTCACCGACAGCATGATCGACGCCTACATCGATCTGAAGATGAACGAAGTGACCCGCTTCCGCATGGCCGTGCACCCTGTCGAGTACGACATGTACTACTCGCTGTAATCGTCTGCCTGCAGACCATTGCTCAGAAAAAGGCGGCGCAAGCCGCCTTTTTTTATGGGGCCGAAAACATCTCCATGGCCCGTGGCGGAACCAAGGTGGCGGGTGTTGCATCCTTGGATAAACCCCTGCCCAGGTCCGCCCTTGCTTGATTGGCGATGTGTGGCGATTGGTGGATACTCCTTTCTCTCCTGCATGTCCATGCGAGGAACCTGAATGAAAAAAACGCTCTTCACCCTGCTCCTCATTGCCTCCACGGCCCCGGCCGCCTGGGCACAAGACCGTATCTACCGCTGCGGCAACGAATACACCAACAACGCCACCCAGGCTAAGGAGCGCGGCTGCAGGCTGGTGGAAGGGGGCAATGTCACCGTGGTGCAGGGCACCCGGCCTGCATCGGGTGCGGCGCCTGCTCCCTCGTCTTCCTCTGGTGGTGGTGCGGCCACGTCGCCTTCTTCTGCGCCCAAGGTCAGCAACAACGACCAAAAGGCCCGCGACTCCGATGCACGCGCCATCCTGGAGTCCGAGCTGCGCAAGGCCGAGTCGCGCCATGCCGACCTCGTCAAGGAATACAACAACGGCGCCCCTGAGCGCAACGCGCTCGACCTGCGCAACCCCCAGCGCTACACGGAGCGCACGGCCGAACTCAAGGCCAGCGTGGCCCGCAGCGAAAGTGACATCGCCGGCATTAAGCGCGAGATCGCCCGCCTGCCTGCACCCGCCAACTAACCAACAACCCTCCTGCGTGTGAGTGTCCCTTCATCCCCTGAACTCCCCGGCACCGACACCGGGCGTTTTCATTCGCTGGACCTGATGTCCACCCTGGTGGCTGTGTTGCGCGCCGATGGCGCCGTGCAGTTTGCCAACGCAGCCCTGGAAAACACGCTGGGCCTGTCGCGACGCACCCTGGAGGGCGCGGACTTCTCCACCTTCTTTACCGACCCCGCCTTGCTGCAGACCGCCCTGGCAGGCGCCCGGGGCAAGGACTTTGCCGCGCTGCGCTACGAGGCCAGCTTGAAGCGCCTGCACCAGGAGCCCGTGCCCGTGCACGTCAACGTGGCCGATGCCGAACAGGTGGGCGAAATTTTGGTGGAGCTGTGGCCGCTGGAGCAGCAGGCCCGCCAGGACCGCGAAGAGCGCTTGCGCGACCAGGCCCAGGCCAACAAGGAACTCATCCGCAACCTGGCCCACGAGATCAAGAACCCGCTGGGCGGCATCCGGGGCGCGGCGCAGTTGCTGGAGATGGAGCTCGACAACCGCGAGCTCACCGAATACACCCAGGTCATCATCCACGAGGCAGACCGCCTGCAAAGCCTGGTGGACCGGCTGCTGGCACCCCACCGCCACCCGCACCTGGTGGGCGACGTGAACATCCATGAGGTGTGCGAGCGCGTGCGTTCGCTGGTGTTGGTCGAATACCCTCAGGGCCTCAAGGTCCAGCGCGACTACGACACCTCTATCCCCGAGTTCCGGGGCGACCGCGCCCAGCTCATCCAGGCGCTGCTGAACATCGTGCAAAACGGCGCCCAGGCGCTCACCGACCGCATTGCTGCGGGCGATGCCGTGATCACGCTGCGCACGCGCGTGGCCCGCCAGGTCACGTTCGGCCGCCAGCGCTACCGGCTGGCACTGGAATTGCATGTCATCGACAACGGACCGGGCGTACCCGACGCCATCAAGGAACGGATTTTTTATCCACTGGTGTCGGGGCGGGACGGCGGATCAGGGCTGGGGCTGACGTTGGCGCAAACCTTCGTACAGCGCCACCATGGGTTGATCGAATGCGACAGCGTACCGGGTCGCACCGACTTCCGCATCCTGATCCCCTTGCCTTAAAAGCGCACGATGGTCCCTGACACGCAACCACAGGGAAGGTAAGAAAAATATATGAAGCCGATCTGGATAGTAGATGACGACCCCTCGATCCGCTTCGTCCTGGAGAAAGCGCTGGCCCGCGAGAACCTGCCCACGCGCAGCTTCACGCACCCCCGCGAAGTGCTGGGCGCACTGGCCGATGTCACCGCAGGCGACCCAGCCCGCCAGGGCCCCCAGGTCCTGGTGAGCGACATCCGCATGCCCGGGGGCTCGGGCCTGCAACTGCTGGAGAAGGTGCGTGAGCTGCAGCCCGGCCTGCCCGTCATCATCATGACGGCGTATTCCGACCTCGACAGCGCTGTGTCGGCCTTCCAGCGCGGCGCGTTCGAATACCTGCCCAAGCCGTTTGACCTGCCCAAGGCGGTGGAGTTGATCCGCCGCGCGGTGGAAGAAAGCCAGCGCGAAGAAGTCACCGAAGAGCGCCAGACCGCGCCCCCCGAAATGCTGGGCCAGGCGCCCGCCATGCAGGACGTGTTCCGCGCCATCGGGCGGCTGTCGCAAAGCCAGGTCACGGTGCTCATCACCGGCGAATCGGGCTCGGGCAAGGAGCTGGTGGCGCGCGCGCTGCACAAGCATTCGCCCGTGGCAGACGGCCCCTTTGTGGCCATCAACACGGCTGCCATCCCCAAGGACTTGCTGGAGAGCGAACTCTTCGGCCACGAGCGCGGCGCCTTCACCGGCGCGCAGACCCAGCGGCGCGGCCGCTTCGAGCAGGCCGAGGGCGGCACCATGTTTCTCGATGAAATCGGCGACATGCCGTTTGACCTGCAGACGCGCTTGCTGCGTGTGTTGTCCGACGGCCAGTTCTACCGCGTGGGCGGCCATGCAGCCGTCAAGGCCCATGTGCGCGTGATTGCCGCTACCCACCAGAATCTGGAGCAGCGCGTCAAGGAAGGCGGCTTCCGCGAGGACTTGTTCCACCGCCTCAACGTGATCCGCCTGCGCCTGCCTGCGCTGCGCGAGCGGCACGAAGACGTGCCCATGCTCACGCGCCACTTTCTGCAGCAAAGCGCGCGGCAGCTGGGCGTGGAACCCAAGCGCATTGCCGATTCGGCACTGGCGCGGCTGGAGCAGTTCGCCTTCCCCGGCAACGTGCGCCAGCTGGAGAACATCTGCCACTGGCTGACAGTGATGGCACCCGCGCAGGTGATCTCCCTGCAAGACCTGCCCCCCGAGGTGCTGGAGGCGCCGGTCTACCAGCCGCCGGTGCGTGCAACGGCGGGCGCCGAGCCTGCGGCCACGGTCACATCCATGCCCGTGGCGCCGCTGGCCGCTGTGGTGCCTGTGGTGCAGGCCCCCGCCGCGCCGCAGCCTCCCGCCGAAATGGTAGGAGGGCTGCACCCCGCTGGGCCGGTGCCTGCGTCCATGCCTGCCGCTGTGCCGTCCTGGTCGGCCGACGCTGCTGTAGCGGCCCCCGCAGCCACGGCCCACAGCTGGGAGCAGGCGCTGGAAGCCGAAGCGCAAAAGCTGCTGGCGGGCGGCCAGCCGGAGGTGTGGGATGCACTCACGCGGCGCTTTGAGTCGCGCCTGATCCGCACGGCCCTGGTAGCCACCCATGGGCGCCGCATGGAAGCCGCACAGCGCCTGGGCATTGGGCGCAACACCATCACGCGCAAGATCCAGGAACTGGGGCTGGACGCACCCGACGAGGCGTGAGCGCCCGCCTGACAGTCGGATAGCCGAATAGAAAAGAGCCCCTGGCAGCGGCAAGCTGCCAGGGGCTCTTTGGCTTTGGTGATTCAAAAATCAAGAAAAAAAGGCTGTTTGCGCGCGCCCCTATTACCTTGAAAGCTATTGAATCAGTAGCAAATCAACCCAGGGTCACCACCACCGGTGTGTGGTCGCTGGGCTGCGGGTTCTTGCGCGGGGCGCGGTCCACCACGCAGCCCGTCACCGTGGGTTTGAGGGCCTCGCTCACCAGGATGTGGTCGATGCGCAGGCCCCGGTTTTTCTGGAAACCCAGCATGCGGTAGTCCCACCACGAGAAGCTTTTTTCGGGCTGCTCGAACATGCGGAACGCATCGGTCAGCCCCAGCCCCAGCAGCGCCTGGAAGTGGTTGCGCTCTTCGGTCGTGTGATGGATGGTTTCGCGCAGGCCTTCGGGGTCGTACGAGTCGCGGTCTTCGGGTGCCACGTTGAAGTCGCCCACCAGCACCAGGCGCGGGTGGGCGGCCATCTCGGCGCGCACCATGTCCTGCAGTGCCTGCAGCCAGCGCATCTTGTAGGCGAACTTTTCCGAACCCGGCTCCTGACCGTTGACGAAGTAGCCGTTGAGCAGGCGCAGCGGGCCTGCTGGCGTGTCCAGCGTGGCGGCGATGACGCGGGCCTGCTCATCGCCAAAGCCGGGGATGTTGCGCACCACGTCGCGCAGCGGGTGGCGGCTCAGGATGGCCACGCCGTTGTAAGTCTTCTGACCGAAGGCGGCGGCTTCGTAGCCCGCTTCCTTCAGCGCGTCGTGCGGAAATTTGTCGTCGGTGAGCTTGAGTTCCTGCAGGCACAGCGCATCGACCGGGTTGGCGGCCAGCCAGGCCAGCACCTGCGGCAGGCGCACCGACAGGGAGTTCACGTTCCAGGTGGCTATTTGCATAAGTTTTTGGCCTTTAGCGCGCGTCTATCAAGCGCTGGTAGCTATCAATAAGTGAGTGAACGGAGGCGGTGGTGTTCAGGCCGCCCGCACATAGGTCACAAAGCTGAAGGGCAGGCCGTTGGTGCTCACGTGGCTGCTGCGTGCGGACTCGACCCAGGCCGCGCCCAGCGTGGGGGCGTAAGCATCGCCGTCGAAGTTTTTGTCGATCTCCGTCACCTCCACACAGTCGGCCAGGGGCAGGGCCTCGGCGTAAATCTGCGCGCCGCCGATCACCCACACCATCTGGCCAGCATCCCACGGGGCCAGGGCATCCGCCAGGCTGGCCGCGCGCTGCGCACCGTCGGCCTGCCAGTCCGCCTGGCGCGTCACCACGATGTTGGTGCGGCCGGGCAGGGGGCGAAAACGCGGGGACAACGAGTCCCAGGTCTTGCGACCCATGACCACCGGGCAGCCCTGGGTGAGCTGCTTGAAATGCGCCATGTCCTCTGGCAAGTGCCAGGGGAGCTGGTTGTCCCGGCCGATGACGCCATTGGCGGCGCGGGCGTAGATGAGGTGCAGGGGCATGGGGCTCGGTGCTTTGTGGGGGTTGATCCGGTCAGATGTGCAGGGCGGCGAGCGCGCCCACGCCCAGGCCCACGGCGGCCACGCCGTACATGCCGTATTCCAGCCACTTCTTCCTGGTCAGCAGCGCAATCGCAGCCAGGGCAATCGCCACCTGCAGCGCCGTGGTGGCCTGGGCCCAGCGGTGGTGCTGGTGCATCTGGGCTTCGCTTTTCTGGTCGAAGGCATGGGCATCGGCCTCCAGCTTTTCGGCCACGGCCTTGATCTCGTTCTTTTCTTTTTCGTAGCGGTCGATCTTGCCCTGGTACTTGGCCTTTTCGGCTTCGGCGGGGGTCAGGTCACGTGCCAGTTCGGCCAGGCTTTGTTTGGTGCTTTTGGACTGGAAGTAATTCCACTGGTTGGAGGCCTCTGTCTTCTTGATGGCCGCGTCGTTCTTGAGCAGCCCGGCATTGGCCTGCGTGGCCCCGCCCATGTAGGCAAAGATGGCACCCACCGTGGCCACGATGGCGGTGAACATCGCGATCTTGTTCATGGACGAGCCATTGCCCTCCGCGCCATGGCTGGAAGCGTGGTCGCCGTGGTGGCCATGGGTGGCATGCTCGACTGCGTGGTCGTGGGGGCCGTGTACGTGAAATCCGCCGGAAGACATGGGTAAGTGTGGGGAGGTTGTTGTGATGGATGCCAGGCAAGCGCTGCTGCGCTGGCCTGCGGGAACGGGTTTCGGTGCTGGTGCGGGCAGCGAGCGGCTACACCGCCACGGGCGCCTTGATGGCCGGGTGGCACTGGTAGTCCACCACGTCAAAGTCTTCGTACTCGTAGTCGAAGATGTTGTCCGGCTTGCGCTTGATGTTCAGCACCGGGTAGGGGTAGGGCGTGCGCGCCAGTTGCGTCTGCACCTGCTCGTGGTGGTTGCTGTAGATGTGGCAGTCGCCGCCAGTCCAGATGAAGTCGCCCACATCCAGGTCACACTGCTGCGCCACCATGTGCGTCAGCAATGCATAGCTGGCGATGTTGAAGGGCACGCCCAGAAAGATGTCGGCACTGCGCTGGTACAGCTGGCAAGACAGCGTGCCGCGCCCGCCGGGCTCCTGTGCCGGGGCTACGTAAAACTGAAAGAACGCGTGGCAGGGCATGAGCGCCATCTTGTGCAGCTCAGCCACGTTCCAGGCGCTCACGATGATGCGGCGCGAGTCGGGGTTGGTCTTGAGTGTTTGGATGACATCGGTGATCTGGTCGATGTGCCCGCCGTCCGGCGTGGGCCAACTGCGCCACTGCACGCCGTACACCGGGCCCAGGTCGCCGTCTTCGCGCGCCCATTCGTCCCAGATGGTCACACCGCGCTCTTTCAGCCAGTTGTTGTTGCTGGAGCCGGTCAGGAACCACAGCAGCTCCTGGATGATGGACTTGAGGTGCACCTTCTTGGTGGTGACCAGCGGAAAGCCTTCCTTCAGGTCAAACCGCATCTGGTGCCCGAACACGCTGGTCGTGCCGGTGCCCGTGCGGTCCGACTTGTGCACGCCGTGGGTGAACACGTGGCGCATGAAGTCTTCGTACTGGGAGCGCGCGGGGCGGGCGAGCAAGGCAGGAGCTGCCGGGGTGGCAGAAGGCTGGGTCATGGGATCGATCACTCAGAGTGGGGCGCCGCCATCAAGGGGGTGGCCGTTGCCGACTGCGGATTTTATGCGGAGCGGGAGAATGCGGGACTCGCCTTCCATCCCTTGCACCTGCCATGATGACTCCTGCCACTCCCGCCACCATCCGCCCCTTCCAGTCTGCCGACTGGCCCGCCGTATGGCCCATCCTGCGCACCACCTTCCAGGCCGGCGACACGTATGCCTTTGCCCCTGACAGCACCGAGGCCGAGATCCACAAAGCCTGGGTAGAACTGCCTGCCGCGACCTTTGTCGCCTTGGGCGCGGGCGGGGAGATTTGGGGTACCTATTTCATCAAGCCCAACCAGGCCGGGCTGGGCGCCCATGTGTGCAACTGTGGCTATGTGGTGGCGCCTGCCGCGCAGGGGCAGGGTGTGGCCTCGTTGATGTGCGAGCACTCCCAGCAGCAGGCCGTGGCCATGGGTTTTCGGGCCATGCAGTTCAATCTGGTGGTGGCCAGCAATGTGCGCGCCGTGCGGCTGTGGCAGCACCTGGGCTTTGCGATCGTGGGAACGCTGCCCGGGGCCTTCCGGCACCACACGCTGGGCTATGTCGATGCCCACGTGATGTTCAAGACGCTGGTGGCCTGAGCTTTTCCCGGATGTAAAAAAGGGCTCCCATGCGGGAACCCTTTCACCCTTTCAGGGAGTCGGGGGGAAACACTTCCACATGGTGGCAGCACCCGCACCGCGCGAAGTGCCGCCACCATGGGAAGTCCCGCAACTGTGTCAATCGGTCAACCGTTTACATGGCGCTGAATTCGCCCGAAGGGATCTGGCCGGTGCGCAGGGCTTCAGCAGCCAGGGCACGCACAGCAGCGCGGTCAGCGGTGGACTTGTAGGTCACCACACGCGAACCAGCGGGTTCGATGCTGCGGGTCTGGGCCACGGTAGCGGCTTCAGCAGCCACTTCAGCACGGGTGCGGTTCGTGTCGAACTTCAGAGCGAACTGCGAGCCATCGGCTTCGTCAGCGTGGGCACCAAAAGAAGCGAAAGCAGCGACAGCGGCGATGGACAGGAAACGTGCGGTCTTGTTCATGGTGAAACTCCGATGAAATTCAAAAAAGAGGGATGTACTGGGCAATACGAAACAGGAAGGGCGGTGGATTCAGCGAATCAGGCGCTGAAGAATCAACCACGCTCACCGTAAGAAATCTGGCCGGTGCGCACGGCGTCAGCAGCCTGGGCACGCACAGCAGCGCGGTCGGCGGTGCTCTTGTAGGTCACCACACGCGAACCGGCGGGCTCGATGCTGCGGGTCTGGGCCACGGTGGCGGCTTCGGCGGCCACTTCGGCGCGGGTGCGGTTGGTTTCGAACTTGGTAGCGAACTGCGAAGCATCGGCTTCGTCAGCGTGGGCACCAAAAGAGGCGAAAGCAGCGACAGCGGCGATGGAGAGGAAACGTGCGGTGTTGTTCATGATGAAAATCCTTGAAGTTAAAAAAGCGTCTCAAAAAAACCGGGTCAAAAACCAATCCTGAACCGGGTTCGGTGAGTCGCCTTGCGGGTTCGGCTCATCGATGGGTTGAACTGTACGCCGATGGTGTTCAGAGAAAAACCATCTAGTCGCAAACTGACTGTTCCAGTTTTGGAAACAGTGGGCGCGCACGAGGCGCGCGCCTGTGCCGAATTTGCACAGCGCCCCGCAGGGCCAGGGCAGGCATCCCAGGCCCGCAATGCACATACCCAATTGATGGATATAGGTATAAATCCTGAGATTCTGGCGAAAATTAGTATGTGTGAGGCTTTTCAAAGTATCAACTGAGCATCAGAGCATCGGTATCGTTCAGGCCATCAATGCCAGCCATCCGACCGGCGTTGAATGGCAGATCCATACCAACTACGCAGGAGACGTTCCGATGCCCCGTTCCACCCGTCCACACACCCGCCTGGCCCTGGCCGTTGCTGCCCTGGCGGCATCGCTGTGCGGCGCCGCTGCGCATGCGCAGACCGAGCTCGTGATTGCCACCGTGAACAACGGCCACATGATCGAGATGCAAAAGCTCAGCAAGAACTTCGAGCAGGCCAACCCCGACATCAAGCTCAAGTGGGTGACGCTCGAAGAAGGCGTGCTGCGCCAGCGCGTGACCACCGACATCGCCACCAAGGGCGGCCAGTTCGATGTGATGACGATTGGCATGTACGAGGCGCCCATCTGGGGCAAGAAGGGCTGGCTGCAGGAGCTGAAGACCGACGCCGCCTACGACGTGGACGACCTGCTGCCTGCCGTGCGGGGCGGCCTGTCCATCGACGGCAAGCTGTTCGCCGCGCCGTTCTACGGTGAAAGCTCCATGCTCATGTACCGCAAGGACCTGGCCGACAAGGCCGGCGTGCAGGTGCCCGAGCGTCCCACCTGGCCGCAGATCAAGGACCTGGCCGCCAAGATGCACGACCCCAAGAACGGCGTGTACGGCATCTGCCTGCGCGGCAAGCCGGGCTGGGGCGACAACATGGCGTTCCTGACCACGCTGGTCAACACCTTCGGCGGCCAGTGGTTCGACATGCAGTGGAAGCCGCAGCTCGAATCCAAGCCCTGGAAGGACGCGATCACCTTCTACGTCGACCTGCTCAAGAACTACGGCCCACCCGGCTCGTCGGCCAACAGCTTCAACGAGATCCTGGCGTTGACCAACTCCGGCAAGTGCGGCATGTGGGTGGATGCGACCATCGCCGCGTCGTTCGTGGCCGACCCCAAGCAGTCCAAGGTGGCCGACCAGATGGCTTTTGCCCAGGCTCCCACCATGAACACGCCCAAGGGCGCCAACTGGCTCTGGTCGTGGAATCTGGCGATCCCCGCTGGGTCCAAAAAGGTGGATGCCGCGCAGAAGTTCATCACCTGGTCCACCAGCAAGGATTACATCCAGCTGGTCGCCAAGACCAACGGCTGGGCCAACGTGCCCACCGGCACGCGCAAGAGCACCTACGCATCGCCTGAATTCCAGAAGGCCGCCCGCTTTGCCGCCGCCGAGAAGGTCGCCATCGACTCGGCCAACCCGACCGATTCGACCCTGCCCAAGAGCCCTTACGTGGGCGTGCAGTTCGCAGCGATTCCGGAGTTCCAGGCCATCGGCATCGCCGTGGGCCAGCAGATGAGCGCGGCGCTGGCGGGCAAGACTACGGTGGATGCGGCGCTGAAGGCATCGCAGGTGTCGGCTGACCGCGAAATGAAGAAGGCTGGCTACTACAAATAGGCATTCATTCGGCTACTGCGCGGGCCGATCCGGGGCCGGTGTTCCTCGCCGTACGAGAGTACGGCTGCGGTACAGCGACCCCGCCTCGGCCCGCTCGCGACGCCGACTGAACGCCTATTTCCGCTGGACTTTTTTCTGAGGCTCCCATGAACCGCCGCCTGCTTCCCCGTCTGCTGCTCACGCCAGCCATGGCCACGCTCTTCCTGTGGATGATCGTGCCGCTGGTGATGACGATCTACTTCTCGCTCATCCGCTACAACCTCATGCAGCCCGACCAGACGGGCTTTGCGGGGCTGGAGAATTTCGAGTACTTCGTCACCGACCCATCGTTCGGGGCCGCAGTGGTCAACACCGTCTTGCTGCTGGGCAGCGTGATCCTCATCACGGTGTTCTTCGGCGTGGCGATCGCACTGCTCATCAACGAGCCGTTTCCGGGCCGGGGCATCGTGCGGGTGCTGCTGATCTCGCCGTTCTTCGTCATGCCCACGGTCAATGCGCTGATGTGGAAGAACATGATGATGAACCCCATCTACGGCGTGCTCGCGCAGGTGTGGATCTTCTTCGGCGCGGCGCCGGTGGACTGGCTCACCGACCACCCGCTGTTCTCGGTCATCGTCATGGTGTCGTGGCAGTGGCTGCCGTTCGCCACGCTGATCTTCATGACGGCGCTGCAGAGCATGAACCACGAGCAGCTGGAAGCATCGCGCATGGACGGCGCCAACTACTTGCAGCAGCTGCGCTACCTGTACGTGCCGCACCTGGGCCGCTCGGTGGCCGTGGTGGTCATGATCGAACTCATCTTTTTGCTCAGCATCTTTGCCGAGATCTACACGACCACGGCCGGCGGGCCGGGCGATGCCAGCACCAACGTCACCTTCCTGATCTTCAAGCAGGCGCTGCTCAACTTCGACGCGGGCGTGGCCTCGGCCGGGGCGCTGTTCGCAGTCGTGCTGGCCAACATCGCAGCCGTGTTTTTGATCCGCATGGTCGGCAAGAACCTCGACAAATAAGACCAGAGGCAACGCACATGACTGCAACCACCACACGACGCCGTTCCAACTTTCCGCTGGGGCTGCTGGCCCTGCGCAGCGCTGCCGCCTGGGGCGTGGCCCTGCTGCTGTTCTTTCCGCTGGGGTGGCTGTTCCTCACGGCCTTCAAGACCGAGCTGCAGGCCATCGCGGTGCCGCCGCTGTTCGTCTTCACGCCCACGCTTGAGAATTTTCATGAAGTGCAAGAGCGCAGCGACTACCTGTTGTACGCCAAAAATTCGGTCATCACCAGCGTGCTGTCCACCCTGGTTGGGCTGATGCTGGCAGCGCCCGCGGCGTATGCCATGGCCTTCTTCAAGGGCAAGTACACCAAGGACATCCTGATGTGGATGCTCTCGACCAAGATGATGCCCGCCGTGGGCGCGCTGGTGCCCATCTACGTGCTGGCGCAAAAGAGCCACCTGCTCGACACGCAGCTCGCGCTGATCATCGTGTTCGCGCTGTCCAACCTGCCCATCATGGTCTGGATGCTGTACTCGCACTTCAAGGACATCCCGCACGAGATCCTGGAGGCCGCGCGCATGGACGGCGCCACGCTGTGGCAAGAGGTGCGCCTGGTGCTGCTGCCGCTGGGTATGGGTGGCCTGGCATCCACCGGCCTCCTGTGCCTGGTGCTGTCGTGGAACGAGGCCTTCTGGAGCCTGAACCTCAGCGCCGCCAAGGCCGGCACGCTGGCCACGCTGATCGCGTCCTACTCCAGCCCCGAAGGCCTGTTCTGGGCCAAGCTGTCCGCCGCGTCGCTGATGGCCATTGCGCCCATCGTGGTGTTCGGCTGGTTCAGCCAGAAGCAGCTCGTTCAGGGCCTCACCTTCGGTGCCGTGAAGTAACGCGCTGCTTTCCTATCTAACGCAATCAAGATTTCAGGAACCCGATTCCATGGCCTACCTTCAACTGCGCGGCATCGAAAAATTCTTCGGCGAGCACCGCGCCATCAAAGGCATCGACCTCACCATCCAGCAGGGCGAGTTCATCGTCTTCGTCGGCCCGTCGGGCTGCGGCAAATCCACGCTGCTGCGGCTGATCGCGGGGCTCGAAGCCATCGACGGCGGCTCGCTCATGCTCGACGGCCGCGACATCACCGACCAGCCGTCGAGCAAGCGCGACCTGGCCATGGTGTTCCAGAGCTACGCGCTGTACCCGCACATGAGCGTGTACGAGAACATGAGCTTCGCGCTCAAGCTCGCCAAGGTCGACAAACAGGTGATCGACGAAAAGGTGCAGAACGCCGCGCGCATCCTCAACCTCACCAGCTATCTGCAGCGCACGCCCAAGGAGCTGTCGGGCGGCCAGCGCCAGCGCGTGGCCATCGGCCGCGCCATCGTGCGCGCACCCAAGGTGTTTCTGTTCGACGAGCCGCTGTCCAACCTCGACGCGGCGCTGCGCGGCCAGACCCGGGTGGAGATCGCCAAGCTGCACCGCGACCTGGGCGCCACCACCATCTACGTGACGCACGACCAGGTCGAGGCCATGACGCTGGCCGATCGCGTGGTGGTGCTGCGCGACGGCGTGATCGAGCAGGTGGGCACGCCGCTCGAGCTGTACGACAAGCCCGCCAACCAGTTCGTGGCCCAGTTCATCGGCACGCCGCAGATGAACGTGGTGCCCGTGGACAAGCTGCCGCAGCCCGTGCAGCAGCAGGCGCCAACGGCCCGCGATGGTGCCGCCGTGGGCGCCATCGGCCTGCGCCCCGAGAACATCACCGTGCGCAACACCGGCGCCACGCCCGTGGGCGGCCAGGTGGACCTGATCGAAGCACTGGGCGCCGAGACGCTGATCTACGTCAGCACGCCCGGCGGCGCGCAGTTCGTCTCGCGCCAGAACGACCGCACGGGCCTGCGCGCAGGCGATGCGGTCAGCCTGGACATCGATGCATCGCACGCGCACTGGTTCGACACCGCCGGCCGCGTCGTGGCGGGCCACGCAGCATGAGTGCCGCGCAGACCCTGCAAGGACAGGTGGCGGCGGTCACCGGCGCTGCCTCGGGCATCGGGTTCGCCAGCGCCCAGGCCATGGCCGATGCCGGCGCGCGCGTGGTGCTGATCGACCGCGACGAGGCCGCGCTGGCCAAGGCGTGTGCCGCCATTGGCCCCAGCGCCTTGCCGCTGGTGCTGGACCTGCTCGATGCCAAGCAGTGCGCCAGCCTGCTGCAGCGCACGCTGGCGCTCGCGGGGCAGCTCGAGATCTTTCACGCCAACGCCGGGCTGTATGTGGGCGGCGACCTGGTGGATGCCGACCCCGATGCCATCGACCGCATGCTGAATTTGAACGTCAACGTGGTGATGAAGAACGTGCACAACGTGCTGCCCCACATGATCGAGCGTGGCCGGGGTGACATCATCGTCACCAGCTCGCTGGCCGCGCATTTCCCCACGCCGTGGGAGCCCGTCTACGCGTCGTCCAAGTGGGCGGTCAACTGCTTCGTGCAGACCGTGCGCCGCCAGGTGTTCAAGCACGGCATCCGCGTGGGCTCCATCTCGCCCGGGCCCGTCATCACCTCGCTGCTGGCCGACTGGCCCGCGGAAAAGCTCGCCGAAGCCAAGGCGAGCGGCAGCCTCATCGAGGCCTCCGAAGTGGCCGACGTGGTGCTCTTCATGCTCACCCGCCCGCGCGGCATGACCATCCGCGACGTCGTGATGATGCCCACGAATTTTGATCTCTAGAACCCTGTTTTCACGCACCATGAATTTCATCCTGCATCTGGGCCTGGGCTCCTTCCACCGTGCCCACCAGGCCGTCTACGTTCACCAGCTGCGCCAGCAAGGTGACACGGGCTGGGCCATCGCGGGTGGCAACCTGCGCCCCGACATGGCCGACACCATTGCGGCCCTGCAGGCGCAGGGCGGCCGCTACACGCTCGAGACCGTCACGCCCCAGGGCGAACGCAGCTACACCGTCATCGAATCCATACAGCGCGTGATCCCCTACCAGGACGACCTGGCCCCGCTGATCGCTGCAGGCGCCGACGCGGCCACGCGCATCATCAGCTTCACGGTGACCGAGGCGGGCTACTACCTCGATGCCCAGAACCAGCTCGACTGGGCCACGTTTGCCGACCTGCGTGCCGACCTGGCGGCCGTGAAAGCCGGCCAGGCAGGCCACACCATCTATGGCGGCCTCGTCAGCATCCTGCGCGCACGCATGCGCTCGGGTGCCGGCCCCGTCACGCTGATGAACTGCGACAACCTGCGCCACAACGGCGACCGCTCGCGCAGTGGCCTGCTGCAGTTCATCGACGCGCTGGGCGACGCAGAGCTCAAGGCCTGGGTGGTGCAGCACACCAGCAGCCCCAACGCCATGGTCGACCGCATCACCCCACGCCCCACGCCCGATGTGGCCGAGCGCGTGCGCGCAGCCACTGGCTGGGACGACAAGTCGGCCCTGATGGGCGAGAGCTTCATCCAGTGGGTCATCGAGGACGACTTCATCGCCGGCCGGCCCGACTGGGAGACGGTGGGCGTGGAGATGGTGCAGTCGGTGCAGGCCCATGAAGAGGCCAAAATCCGCCTGCTCAACGCCACCCACAGCTGCATTGCCTGGGCGGGCACGCTCGCGGGCTACCAGTACATCCACGAAGGCACGCACGATGCGGCCATCCGCCAGATGGCCTACGACTACGTCACCGACGACGCGATCCCGGTGCTGCTGCCATGCCCCATCGACCTGGAGCAGTACCGCGACGTGGTGCTGGACCGCTTCGGCAACCCCGCCATTGCGGACACCAATCAGCGCGTGGCGATGGACGCGTTCTCCAAGATCCCCGGCATGATCGCGCCCACCATCCGCGACAAGCTGGAGCGCAACGCGCCGTTCGACAGCGTGGCCATGCTGCCAGCGCTGTTTCTGGCCTACCTGCAGCGCTGGCACGCGGGGCAGATCCCCTACACCTACCAGGACCAGGCCATGGACCCGACCGTGGCGCATGCCATCTGCGACGCCGCTGACCCCGTGGCGGCCTACGCCGCCGACACGACCCTGTGGGGCGAGATGGCCAGCCACCCCCAATTGGTAGACGCGTTGCGCAAAGCCTATACCCGCGTGCTGGCCTTTGTGGCAGAGCGGACAAGCGCCTGATGCTGGTGTAACTTCAGCCCACCCACTGCCATGACCGTGAAGATGCCCACCGCCCCGCGTCAGACCAAGCCCGAGCTGGAGCACGACTACGTGCGCTCGCCCGCGCTGGGCTACGAGTCGCCGGACACTGCGGGCTTCATCCGCTGCCTGGCCCACGGCTTTCCCACGCCGCTGGCGCGCTGGCATTACCACGACGAGTACGAGCTGCACCTCATCACCGCGACGTCGGGCAAGGTGTTTGTGGGCGACTGGATCGGGCAGTTCCAGCCCGGCCACCTGGTGCTGACCGGCCCGCGCCTGCCGCACAACTGGATCAGCATGGACCTGCCCGAAGGCGGCGTGCCGCTGCGTGACCTGGTGATCCAGTTCTCGCACGCGCCGCTGGTGGCCAGCAGCGAGAGCATCCCCGAGCTGCGCGAGGTGCTGCCCCTGCTGGAGCGCGCGCGCCATGGCATCGAGTTCTTTGGTATGGAGGCGCAGGCGCAAGAGCACTGGCACCGCATCAAGGCGCGCCAGGGCCTGGCCCGGTTCGGCGCGTTCTGCGAATTCCTGAGCGATCTGGCGCGCTGCACCGACTTTCGCCTGCTGTCGAGCACGCAGCTGCAGAGCGAGGACAACGACGCCCAGCTTGACCAGATCAACGCCATCGTGAGCCGCATTACCGACCACCTGGCCGAGCCGCTGGCCGCCGCCGACCTGGCACAGGAGCTGGGCATGACCGAGAGCCGCTTCTCGCGCTTCTTTCGCCGCGCCACGGGCAACACCTTCACCGACTTCGTGAACCTGGTGCGCGTGAACCGCGCCTGCCAGCTGCTCATGGAGTCCGACCGCTACATCACCCACATCGCCTACGACGTGGGCTTCAACAACATGGCCAACTTCAACCGCCGCTTCCTGGACATCAAGGGCATGACGCCCAGCGAATTCCGCAAGCAGGGGGCGGGGAGATTTGGCAAGGTGTGAGGCCAGGCGGCGTCCTGGACTGTGGAGGCCGGTGAGTGCCTAGATAGCCCCCACCCAACACTCAGGCCGTGCCTTCCAAGCCGCACATCGACCCATACACCGTTCGGGCTGAGCCTGTCGATGCCAGGGCCCGCCACCGACCCTTCATTCACCATGTACCTCGGAATCGATTTAGGCACCTCGGGTGTCAAGCTCCTGCTGCTGGACGATGCACAAGCCGTGGTCGCCACGGCCGACGCTGCTGTGCCCCAGCACCGCCCCCAGCCCACCTGGAGCGAGCAACACCCGGCCGACTGGTGGACCGCTGTGGAGGCTGCCGTGGCGCAGCTGCGCGCGCAGGTGCCCGCCGCCTGGGCGCAGGTGCGCGGCATCGGCCTCTCGGGCCACATGCATGGCGCCGTGGTGCTGGGTGCGCAAGGCCAGGTGCTGCGCACCGCCATCCTGTGGAACGACGGCCGCGCCAGCGCTGAATGTGCGCAGCTGGAAGATGCTGTGCCCACGTCGCGCCAGATCACCGGCAACCTCGCCATGCCCGGCTTCACCGCGCCCAAGCTGCTCTGGCTTCGCACACACGAGCCCGCCGTGTTCGACCAGATCCGCACGGTGTTGCTGCCCAAGGACTGGCTGCGCCTGCAGCTCACGGGCGATGCGGTGAGCGACATGTCTGACGCGTCTGGCACGCTGTGGCTGGATGTGCAGGCCCGCGCCTGGAGCCCTGTGATGCTGCGGGCTTGTGGGCTCGATGTTTCGCACATGCCTGCACTGGCCGAGGGCAACGCAGCCACAGGGACACTGCGCAGCGACGTGGCTCGCCATTGGGGGCTCGGAGACCGTGTGACGGTCGCCGCAGGCGCGGGTGACAACGCGGCCAGCGCTGTGGGTGTGGGTGCCCGCACCACAGGCCAGGGCTTTGTGTCGTTGGGTACCTCGGGCGTGGTCTTCCGCGTGACGGATGCGTTTGCGCCCGCCACCGAGCGTGCCGTGCATGCCTTTGCCCATGCGCTGCCGCAGCGCTGGCACCACATGTCCGTCATGCTCAGCGCGGCCAGCGCCTTTGGCTGGGTTACGCGGCTCACGGGGCGGAGCGATGAGGCGCAACTGTCTGACGCCGTGGGCACTTTGGTACCCGGCCGCCGGGCCCAGGCACCTTTGTTTTTGCCCTACCTGAGCGGCGAACGCACGCCGCACAACAACGCAGCCGCCACCGGCGTCTTCATGGGGCTGCGCGCAGAGCATGAAGCGGCGGACCTGGCCTATGCCGTGATGGAAGGCGTGGGCTTTGGCCTGCTCGACGGCCTCAACGCCATGCGCACCGCAGGAGCAGGGCAGGGCGGTGCGGAGTTGGCTGACGCTGGCACCACCACCCCCGTTCAGGCTGCGCCTGTCGAAGCCCGGGTTGCAGCAGGCGCCGCCGACAGCGCCCTGGCGCTGGTCGGTGGCGGCGCCCGCAGCAACCCCTGGGCGCAGCTTTTGGCGAGCGCGTTGGGCACACCGCTGCAGCGCCCGCAGGGCGCACACGCCGCTGCCGCCTTGGGCGCGGCCCGCCTGGCCGCCATGGCCTGTGGTGGCGACGAAGCCCTCTGGTGCAAGCCTTTGCCCGCCGATGCCACCTTCACGCCCCAGCCCGTACAACAAGCCCTGCTGGCCGAGCGCTACGCCCGCTTTGTCGCGCTGTACCCCGCACTGCAATCGCAGTTCTGACGCTCTGCCTGCACCCTCCAAAGCCAGCATGACTTCCGCACAAAACACCCCCACCGCCACAGCTCTTGTCCAAGCCGCCATTGCGGGCGAGGCCCTCATCGATCTCATCCGCCGACCCGATGGCAGCTACTTGCCGTGCCTGGGCGGCGCGCTCTACAACCTGTGCCGTGCGCTGGCCCGGCAGGGTGTGGGCACGCAGTACCTCAACCCCTTGTCACGAGATCGCTTCGGCCGCGAGCTGGCGGCGCAACTCGTGGCCGACGGCGTGGGGCTGGCCCAGCCCGAGCCCGTGCAGCAAGTCACGTCACTGGCCGTGGTCAACCTCGATGCAAACGGCCACCCCGACTACGCCTTCTACCGCGAGGGTGTGGCCGACCGCGCCGTGTCGGCCCAAAGCCTGGGCGAAGTCTGCACCGCCTTGCCCGCGCTGCAACTGGTGTGCACTGGCGCGCTGGCGCTCGACGCCCGCGACACCGCCGTCTACCTGCCGTGGCTGGCCGCCCAGCGCGCCGCAGGCCGCTGCGTGGTGGTCGATGCCAACCTGCGCCCCTCCGTTATGCCCGACCTGGCCGCCTACCGCGCCACGGTGCACGACGCGCTGGCTCATGCCCATGTCATCAAAGCCAGCGACGAAGACCTGGAGCATCTGGCTGTGCCTGGTGTGGATGCCCTGGCCCGCGCGCAGCATCTGCTGGTCGTCAACCCGCAAGCCCATCTGCTGGCGCTGACGCTGGGCGCGGAAGGTGCCTGGCTGCTGCACCGCAGTGGCGCGCAATGTTTTGCGAAAGAAGCCCAGCCGCTGCAGGTGGTGGACACCGTGGGCGCAGGCGACAGTTTTCTGGCGGGGCTGCTGGCACACCTGCTGCGGCAGGCGCAGGCCGCCGCCGGTGGTGCAGGCTTTGTGCCGTTTGTTGCAGCCTTGGCTACTGACGCGTGCCAGCAGGCACTGCGCCACGCACTGGCCAGCGCGAGCCTGTGTGTGATGGAGCAAGGCTGTGTGCCGCCGGGGTGGGAGTCTGCGAGTGCGTGGGCGCGCGCTCGGCCTGCCTCTGTGCGCCAGGGGTAGTGCCGTGCTGAAGTGCTCCGCGCGTGGGGCGCATCTCTGCTCGGGGCTGCCTACCCCGTTGCCAATACATCGCTTGGAAGCTGATATGGGTTGAAAAATAGGCTTCTGCGCGCATCCGGTAA
Organism: Acidovorax sp. Q11; assembly: GCF_054950075.1. Taxonomy (NCBI): domain Bacteria; kingdom Pseudomonadati; phylum Pseudomonadota; class Betaproteobacteria; order Burkholderiales; family Comamonadaceae; genus Acidovorax; species Acidovorax sp. Q11. The sequence continues at coordinate 26,297 of NZ_JBUDZG010000020.1, forward strand.
GCGGTGGTAGCTATTATTTTTATAGTGATTGGCAGCCTCCCACGCTGCACCTCACACCTGGGTACACACCCGGTGGCCCCGGTTGTCGTTCATTTCCAGAATCCACCACTGGGTCCCCGTGTTCTTGTCGATGAAGCGCATGTGCGAGGCGATGTTCGTCAGCATTTGGCTGTCGAGGTGGAGCAGGCGCTGGACGTAGTCCACCAGGTCGTCGGCCATGTGGGTGAACTCGAACCCGTCGTGGTCAAACTCGAACACCTGTCCGGCACATTCGCCATCGGTGGCCATCAGGATGTAGTTGCCAGAGTGCGGTGTCTCGCCAACCACCAGGCAGTGGTCGATCCAGTCGGGCAGGATGTCTTCGCGTTCTTCGTCGCCCAGGTGCTCGGTCCAGCCGTTGAAGGCCTCTTGCAGCTCGGCCCATTCGGCGGGCGGGGCGATGTAGCGGGCGGCGTCGCCAGAGTCGGCGTCGTGGTAGAGCAAAACGCCTCCAGCGTGGCGTAGAACGCGCGCAGCTGGCCCACATCGGGCAGGGGGGCATCCAGCGCAGCGGGGGGCTGGATGTGGTGCCGAAAGTTCACCGTTTTGGTCTCCTGCGGCTTGTGGATGCGCTCGCAGGAGAACGTGCCGGTGTGTTCGGCGATGGCGCGGTACAGGTCGGGCAATGTCATCAGAGGTCCTTGGGGTGGCGGTCAGAGTTCTTGCGCGTACACGATGAAGCCGTGGTGTTTGGCCAGCTTGTCGTACAGCTGGCGCCCGGCAGTGTTGGTCTCGTGCGTTTGCCAGTACACGCGCGAAGATGGGGCGGCGCGCGCTGCGTCGTACACGGCCTGGATGAGAGATCGCCCCACGCCCCGGCCGCGTGCCGACTCGCGGGTGAACAGGTCGCTGAGGTAACACACAGGCTCGATGCGCGTCGTGCTGCGGTGAAACACATAGTGCGCGAGGCCCCGCAATTCGCCGCTGGCATTGTCATGCGCCACCAGGCAGAACATGGGCTCCGCCGCCTCGTGAAACCGCTGCCACGTCGTTTGGGTGATGTGCTCGGGCAGCGCCGTGGCGCCAAAGCGACTGTAGAAGGCGTTGTAGCCGTCCCAGAGCGGGCGCCATGCGGCGTAGTCGGAGGGCTGAGCGGGGCGTATGGAGACAGCAGAACTCATGGCGGGCCGAGCGGTGTTGTGGAGCGAAGCGGCGATTGTGCAGGCAGAGCCGGAGGGCCGTTTTCCTTGCCAGGGCCTGCAGTTGCGCGGCGGCGGCCATGCCCTGCGGTTTGCTGGGATTCGGTGGGCTACGATGCGCGTCTGATCTGCATTCGGGCCCTGTGCCCCACGCCTTGCCCATGAGCTACGTTCTGCACCTCTGGCGCCATCCGATCCCTGTCTCCAGCAACGACGCGCAGGCCACGCTGCGTGACCTGCGCCAGCAGTTGAGTTTCAACCCCGATCCGGCGGCAGGCGTGCTGATGCAAGCCCTTGCAGCCGGGCTGCCGCAGGATGGCGAGCCCGAGGACTATTGGACTGAACCCCCGGAGCCGGACCCGTTTGCGCTGGTGCAAAGCCTGAGCCCCGCCGTGGCCGAACTGGAGGTGGTGCTGCCGGTGATCGAGCGCGTGGCCCGCCAGCTGGGGTGGGTGATTTTTGATCCGCAGAGCGGCGAGGTGCACACCCCTTCGGGGCAGGTGATGGGCCCCATGGGATCTGTTGCAGCCGTGGCGGATGTGCCTGTGCTCCCTGAGCTGGACACCTCGCCCTCGGCGCGCAGCCGCTGGGTGCAGCAATCGCTGGAGCCCTTGTTTGTGCAGCGGGGCTGGCGCAAGCTGCGGGGCGAATTCTGGTTCAAGAAAAAGCTGCCTGTGGGCGAAGCGCTGGTGTACTCGGACATGGTGCGGGACACCTTGCACCACGGCGTGTGGATACGCCTTGCATTGCCCTCCCTCCTGCAGCCCGCTCTTAACAGCGATGGCGGGCCGGCCTTCAAGGTGTCCTTGCAGCACTTCGCGCAGACGCACAGGCTGCCCTTCACTTACCTGGAGCCACCGGCACTGTTCCAAAAACAGGCGGGAGGGGTGATCTACGAGTTGCCCATGGGCAGCGCAGACAGTGCTGCCACGCGCCGGGATGAGCTGGCGGCGCTGTACGACGGGGCCGTGCTGGACTGGCTGGACCAGTTGCACAGCCTGGAGGATCTGGACAGATGGGCCAACCGCGTGCCGGATGAGGAATGCCCCTTCGTGGGCCTGCGCCAACGCAGCGACTACCGCTTGCTGAACTACCACCCCGATCTGCTGGTGGCTGCTGCAGTCAACGCCCCTGACTTCGAGCAACGCGCCCTGGAGCGGTATGCCCTGTACGAGGCCGATGCGTTTGGCCGAGGGCTGCTGCCCCAGATGCACGAGCTGCTGGCCGTGTGCGGCCTGCACATCTCGCGCTGATCCTATGTTTGCGCAGACCGTGCGGCGTTAGACCTTCAGTACCCGCCCCGGGTTCATGATCCCCTGCGGGTCCAGCGCCTGCTTGATGGCGCGCATCATGCCGATCGCCACGGGCGATTGGTACTTGGCAAGTTTGTCAGCCTTGAGTTCGCCAATGCCATGCTCGGCCGAGAACGAGCCGCCGAACTCGGCCACGGCTTCGTAGACCAGGTGGTTCACATGCTCTTCGTGCTCGCGCAGGAAGGCCTTGGCATCGCCATCGGCGGGTGCCTGCACGTTGTAGTGCAGGTTGCCGTCGCCCAGGTGGCCAAAGTTGACCAGGCGCACGCCCGGGATCTCGCGCTGCAGCACCGCGTCGGTGTGCGCCACAAAGGCGGGGATGCGCGAGATCTGCACCGAGATGTCGTGCTTGATGTTCAGACCCTCTTCGGCCTGCGCGAGCGGAATGCTTTCGCGGATGTGCCACAGCTGGTGGGCCTGCGTGAGGTTCTCGGCCACCACGGCGTCGGTGACGCAGCCCAGCTCGAAGGCGGTCTCCAGCAGCGATTCGAAGCGCGCGCGGGCGTGTTCCTCGGATTCGCTGTCGGAGTTTTCCAGCAGCACGCACCAGGGTGCGTTGTCGTCGCCCAGAAAGGGCACGCGCAGCTGCGGCATGTGTTTGCCCACCAGGCTCAGCGCAAACTGGCCCATCACCTCGAAGCCCGTGAGGCCCGCACCCAGCTGCTTGTGCGCCAGGCCCAGCAAGGCCACGGCGTGTTCCATCGACGGGACGGCGGCCCAGGCCGTGAGGTTGGCGGCGGGCTGGGGGTAGAGCTTCATCGTCGCAGCGGTGATGATGCCCAGCGTGCCTTCGCTGCCGATGAACAGGTCGCGCAGGTCGTAGCCCGTGTTGTCTTTGCGCAGGCCCTTGAGGCCATCCCACACCTCGCCCTGGGCGGTGACCACTTCGAGGCCCAGGCACAGGTCGCGCGCATTGCCGTAGCGCACCACCTGCGTGCCGCCCGCGTTGGTGCCCAGGTTGCCGCCGATGGTGCAGCTGCCCTCGGCCGCGAGGCTCAGGGGGAACAACACGCCCGCGTTCTGCGCCACATCCTGCAGGTTCTGCAGGATGCAGCCTGCTTCCACCGTCATGGTCAGGTTGTCGGTGTCCACACTGCGCACCGCGTTCATGCGCGTGAGGCTCAGCACGATCTGCGTGCCGCTGTCATCGGGCGTGGAGCCCACGGCCAGGCCGGTGTTGCCGCCCTGGGGCACGATGGCGGTGCCCGCCGCCGCACAGGCCTTGACCACAGCGGCCACTTCTTGCGTGTTGGCGGGGCGCACCACGGCCAGCGCCTTGCCGCGCACGCGGCGGCGCCAGTCCTGTTCCCAGGCGGTGAGGTCGCCCTCGGTGATCACATGGGTGGGGCCAACGAGGGTGCGCAGGGTGTCAAGCAAAGTGGTCATGGGCAAACGGTGTGGTCAGTGCATGGATGGGATGGGGCGGGGTGCTGCGGTGGGGGCGTCAGGGGGCGGGTGCACCCGCGCTGGCCTCTACAGCGGCCGCAGCTGCCTTGGCATTGCGCTGGCGCACGCGCACATGCAGCGTGCAGGCGGAGAACAGCACCAGGCACAGCGCCACTTCGGCCCAGGCCAGCCATTGCGATGGCGGCTTGTCGCTCCAGCCACGCACCACGCCTTCGGTGAAATACAGCCAGATCACCAGGCTGACCCAGCGGTAGGTGTACATGCGGTTTTTGAGGATGCCCGCCAGCGGGATGCACAGCGGCAGGGCCTTGATGGCCAGCCAGGTGCCGCCAGGGCGCAAGGGGGCGAGCACCAGCTCCCAGGCCAGGCACAGAACAATCAGGGCGAGCAGGCTGCCGGTGGCTAGCCAGCGTGTGGCGGCGACACCGCTGTCGGACGGTAGGAGAGGGATGGCGGGGGATGCAGTCATTGGGGTGGCATCATATCGGCCATGCCCTTTCTAGAGCGTGCTATGCACTTTTACCTACCCACGTTGGGCCACAAGGCCAGTGATCGCAAGGCGCAAGCCGCCGCCAAGGCTGGGGCCTTGGCAAGGGTTGCAACGCAGCGAGCGCTGGCCTTTTGGCCCAACCCTTCGGGAAAGCCGGGGAAAGGCCCGGCCACGTTGTTGCAGAACGCTTGCGGTATCCATACCGCGGCGCGTCCTGCGCCTAGTTGCCGGGCCTTTCCCCGGCTTTCGTGGGCACGTAAAAGTGCATAGCACGCTCCAGACAGCCGCACTGCGCGTGGAGGCGCTGATGACCGAGCTGTCGCACTTCCCCTGGAAGACCACGGCCCAGACGCTGCGTGAGCGTTTCCGCGAGGACCATCTGGGCCTCACGGCCAGCAGCCTGACCTTCACCACCATCCTGGCGCTGGTGCCGTTTTTTACCGTCGCGCTGGCGGTGTTCACCGCGTTCCCCATCTTCGGCAAGCTGCAGGATGCCCTGCAGGGCTGGCTGGTCAGCAGCCTGGTGCCCGACAGCATCTCGCGGCAGGTGATTGGTTACCTGAACCAGTTTGCCTCCAAGGCCAGTGGCCTGGGGGTGGCGGGCTTCAGCATCCTGTTGGCCACGGCGCTGGCGCTGATCCTGACCATCGACCGCACGCTCAACGACATCTGGCGTGTGCAGCGGCTGCGGCCGCTGGGGCAGCGGGTGTTGATCTACTGGGCGGCCATTACGCTGGGGCCGCTGCTCATGGGGGCCAGCCTGGCGCTCACGTCGTATGTGATGTCGGCCTCGGGTGGGCTGGTCAAGCGCCTTCCCGATGGGGTGCAGCTGCTGTTCGATTCGATCCAGTTTGTGGTGCTGGCGGGGGGCATGGCGTCGCTGTACCACTATGTGCCCAACACGCCGGTCAAATGGCGCCATGCCTGGACGGGCGGGCTGTTTGTGGCCGTGTGCATCGAACTGGCCAAGAAGGTGCTGGCGCTGTACCTGGGCAAGGTGCCCACCTATTCGGTGGTGTACGGTGCGTTTGCCACGCTGCCCATCCTGCTGGTGTGGATCTATGTGGCCTGGGTCATCGTGCTGCTGGGGGCCGTGGTCACCGCCTACCTGCCCAGCCTGCTGGCGGGCGTGGCGCGGCGCGGCACGGTGGCGGGCTGGACGTTTCAGCTCGCCATCGAGGTGTTGCAGGAGCTGCACCGCGCGCGCAGCCAGCCCATGAAAGGCCTGCGCCCCAGCCAGCTTGCGCAGCAGCTGCGTGTGGATGTGCTGCAGCTTGAACCCGTGCTCGAAGCCCTCACAGCCCTGGACTGGGCGGGCGAGGTGGCCGATGCTGCGGCGAGTGCTTCAGTCGTGCCCGAGCTGCGCTATGTGCTGCTGGTCGACCCCATCCACACACCCCTTGCACCCCTGGTGGAGAAGCTGCTGCTGGAGCGCGCGCAAAGCCTGGACCCGCTGTGGCAGCGCTCGGGTCTGGAGACCCTGCAAATGGCGGATGTGCTGGAAGGCGCCGCACCGGCCAGATGAGCTGGCGTTTTGCTATTTGCTATAAATAATATAGCTATAAATGCATGATGGAAGCGCGGAGGCGGCCATTTTTTCTTGATTTTTCCGATCAGAACCGCACCTTGCCCGTCCAGATGTCCTTGTACATCACCCAGTCGCCCATGAAGCTATAGAGCGGGCGCTTGAAGCTGGCGGGCTTGTTCTTCTCAAAACCGAAGTGCCCCACCCAGGCAAAGCCGTAGCCGCAGAGCAAACCGTACAACAGGTACTGTGGCTTGCCCGTAGCCACCAGCATGGCCAGGCAAATCAGGCTGAGCGTGGAGCCCACAAAATGCAGGCGCCGGCAGGTGCGGTTGCTGTGCTCGGTCAGGTAGAAGGGGTAGAACTCCGCGAAACTCTTGAAGCTGCGCGGGTCGGTGGCTGTGTGGGGGGCGCTGATGTCCATCGTTGTCTCCTTTGTTGTTGTTCAGGGGGCTCCCCATGCCCTGGCCCTTTGTGAGCAACGGGAAAAGGCGGCCCCTGGCGCTTTATACGCCCAAGCCCGCAGGGATGGAGTAGCAGATTTGACAGCGGCCCGGGTGCGGTGTTTTAATAAATCGACTGGTTGATTTGTTAATAGCTGCACAAGGTTTTTTATGCGTACCGTGGACCCCGAGCGCCATCAGGCGCGGCGCCAGCAGATCCTGGAGGCCGCGGTGGCCTGCTTCATGCGCAAGGGCTTTCATGCCACCCGCACCGCCGAGATCTGCGCCGAGGCGGGCATGAGCCCCGGCAACCTGTTCCATTACTTCCCGACCAAGGAGGCCATCATCGCGGCCATCGTGGAAGAGGACCAGCGCGAAACTGCCGAGCGTTTTGCCGCTGCGGCAGGTGCCGACAACCTCTACGGCGCGCTGATCGCCATTGTGGAAGAAAGCCTCGCCCTGCTGGCCGACCCGGTGTACACCCGCATCGGCCTGGAGGTGCTGGCCGAGGCCGTGCGCAACCCTGATGTGTTTGCCAGCGTGGCCCGGAGCGAGGCGGGCCGCAAGGCCCAGCTGGTGCGTCTGCTTGATACGGCGGAGGAACGCCAGCAGGCGCGGCTGACCATGCCGCCTGCGCAGGTGGCGGACTGGATCCTGCTGCTGCTGGATGGCGCCTTTGGGCGGGCCATGGTGGAAGAGCGTTTTGACGCCCAGGCCTATCGCTCGCTGGTGCTGGGGGCCTTGGCCGCAGTGGTGGTGCCGGTGGGGGAGGGCGCATGACGCAGGCAGCGCACCCCCACGCACCCGCCGCACCCACCACCCCCGTCCACCCCGCACCGGCTGGCGCCGGGCGCGAACACGCCATCGACGCGCTGCGCGGCTTTGCGCTGCTGGGCATCCTCATGGTCAATGCGGGCAGTTTTGCATCCACCTACTTTGGTGTGGGCGTGGTGGACCCGGCCTTCTCGCGCCCCATGGACCATGCTGTGCGCTGGTGGGTGAGCTTCGTCTTCGAGACCAAGTTTTACCTGCTGTTCTCGCTGCTGTTCGGCTACAGCTTTGCGCTGCAGATGGATTCGGCGGAGCGTTCGGGCAGCGCCTTTGTTCCGCGCTTTCTGCGCCGCCTGCTGGGCCTTTTGCTGCTGGGGCTTGCGCATGCCTGGTTGCTGTTCGCGGGCGACATCCTCGTCACCTATGCACTGCTGGGCGTGCTGCTGCTGGCCTGGCGCGGGCTGAAACCCGCAGCGGCCACGGTGCTGGCCCTGGCGCTGCTGGGCATGGTGGCCGGAGGCTGGGGCCTGCTGGCCTGGCTGGTGGCGCATGTGCCGCCCATAGAGGTACCGGTGGCCGAGCTGCATGCCAAGGCACAGCAGGCCGCGCAGGCCTACCGCTCGAGCGCGCTGGATGCCATCGCCCAGCGCGGGCGCGACATGGCCGAAGGCGTGTGGTTTGTGCTGGTGTTTGTGCAGGGGCCCTGTGCACTGGCCATGTTCCTGCTGGGGCTTGCGGCCCATCGCTCGGGCTACCTGGCCCGGGTGGCGCAGCAGCCAGCGCGCTTGCGGCGGTGGATGGCGTGGTGCCTGCCTGTAGGAGGGGCGGGGGCCTTGTTCTATGCCACGGCGCAGGTGGGCAGCAGCAGCGTGCAGCAGCCCGAGCATGTGGTGCTGGCTGCGCTGGCGGTGGACCTGGCCACGGCGCCGTTGCTGACCTTTGGCTATGTGGCACTGCTGCTGTGGCTGCTGCAGCGCGGCACCGTGGGGCGGCGCCTGGGCGCGGCGCTGGAGCCTGCGGGGCGCATGGCGCTGTCGAACTACCTGCTGCAGTCGTTGGTGGGGGCGCTGGTCTTCACGGCCTATGGCCTCGCGCTCGTGGGCCGGGTGGCGCCCTGGCTGGTGGTGCTGGGGGTGTTCGCGTTGTACGGCGCGCAATTGGTGTGGAGCCGCCGCTGGATGGCCGCACACGCCTACGGCCCGGTGGAGTGGTGGCTGCGGGCCTTCACGCTCTGGCAGTGGCCCACATGGCGGCGCCCCGCGCCCTGACCGCAGGCCAGGGCGCGGGCGGCGTGTTGCTCAGCGGGCCAGAAAGTCGCGCAGCGCGAACAGCGTTTCCTCGGGCGCCTCGGTCATCTGGTGGTGGCCCACGGGCAGGCTCGCCATCAACACCGATTTGCCTGCCGCGCGTGCTGCGTTGACCAAACCCTGCGCAGCCTTCGGCGGCGTCATCTGGTCCTGTGCACCGAGCGCAAACAGCACCGGGCAGGTGAGTTGCGCCATGGCCGCCTCGCCACCGGCATAGCTGTCGCAGGCCACGAAGCCCCGGTGGAACACGTTGACGGCCGGGTTGCTGCGCAGCACCCGCCGACCCAGTGCCATGCCCGTGCCAAACACCCAGGTGCCGGGCCCCAGGGCCGATGGGGGCGCGGCCAAGGTGTTGCGTGAGAACACGTTGACCATGCGCAGGGCCTTCTCGGGTTCGCTCTGCGAGGCCTCGATGAGGGCGGGCGACACCTTCATCGGGAAGGCCGTGCCCACTAGCACCAGGTGGCTGACCCGGTCCTTGAGCCGTGCGGCGGCTTCCATGGCAATGAGAGAACCCCAGCTGTGCCCCACCAGTGCCGCGCGCTGCACGCCTGCGGCATCGAGCAGTGCGCCGATGAAGTCGGCCGCCTGTTCCACCGATGCGGGCGCTTCACCGCCGCTGCGGCAGTGGCCGGGCAGGTCGATGGCCAGCACGTTCCAGCCATGGTTGGCCATGTAGCGGCTTTGCAGGGCCCACACGCTATGGTCGTTGAGCACGCCGTGGATGAAGACGACGGTGGGCTTGGTGGCATCAAATGCCTTGCCGCCGGTGTAGCAGTAGATGGCGGCGCCGTTGACTTGGAGGTGCATGGTCAGGACTCCCGCCGGGCCGCCCCAAGGGAGGCCTGCGCCCCCTTGGGGGGCCGCGAATACACGAAGTGATGAGCGTGGGGGTTCATGGGTTTACTGCTTTCTCGGCAGCTTTCAGCGCGCGCTTGAGGTCGTCGATGAGGTCGTCGGCGTCTTCGAGGCCGATGGACAGGCGGATCGTGCCCTGGCTGATGCCCGCGCCCGCCAGCGCTTCGTCGCTCATGCGGAAGTGGGTGGTGCTGGCCGGGTGGATCACCAGGCTGCGGCAGTCGCCCACATTGGCCAGGTGGCTGAAGACCTTGAGGGTTTCGATGAACTTCTTTCCCTGCTCGCGGTTGCCCTTGAGGTCAAAGCTGAACACCGAGCCCGCACCGCGCGGCAGCAGCTTTTGCGCGAGGGCGTGGCTGGAGTGTGAGGCCAGCATGGGGTGGCCCACGCGCGACACAAAGGGCTGCGCAGCCAAGAATTCGACCACCTTTTCGGTGTTGCGCATGTGCTGCGCCATGCGCAGAGGCAGGGTCTCGACGCCCTGCAGAATGAGCCAGGCCGTGTGCGGGCTCATGCAGGCGCCAAAGTCGCGCAGGCCCTCGCGGCGTGCGCGCAGCAGGAAGGCGCCCACGGTGCTCTCTTCGGTGAACACCATGTTGTGAAAGCCATCGTAGGGCTGTGTCAGCTCGGCAAACTTGCCGGCCGATTTCGGGCCGTCCCAGTCAAAACTGCCGCCGTCCACCACGATGCCCCCCACCACAGTGCCGTGGCCCGAGAGGAACTTGGTGGCCGAGTGGTAGACCAGATCGGCGCCATGTTCAAACGGCCGCATGAGCCAGGGCGAAGTCAGGGTGGAGTCCACCAGCAGCGGTACGCCCGCCTCGTGGGCAATAGCGCTCACGGTGGGGATGTCCAGCACATCCAGGCCCGGGTTGCCCACGGTCTCGCCAAAGAACAGCTTGGTGTTGGGCCGCACGGCGGCGCGCCAGGCGTCGATGTCGCTCGGCTTCACAAAAGTGGTCTCAATGCCAAAGCGCGAGAGCGTGTAGTGCAGCAGGTTCTGCGAGCCGCCATACAGCGCCGTGCTGGCCACGATATGGCTGCCCGCGCCCATTATCGTGGCAATCGCCAGGTGCAGGGCGGCCTGGCCACTGGCAGTGGTGATGGCGCCCACGCCGCCTTCCAGGGCGGCCACGCGCTGCTCCAGCACCGCGTTGGTGGGGTTGCTGATGCGGCTGTACACATGGCCGCCGCGCTCCAGGTTGAAGAGGGACGCTGCGTGGTCGCTCGACTCGAAGACGAACGAGGTCGTCAGGTGGATGGGCGTGGCGCGTGCGCCGGTGGCGGGGTCGGGGCTCGCCCCCGCGTGCAGGGCCAGCGTGTCAAAGCCGGGGTCGGAATAACCGGGCATCGGGTGTCTCCCATGTTGTCAATGCAGGCGGGCATTGTGGGCTATATTTGGTAGCAAATTGTCTACGGCGCCTGCCGCGCGGCATGGCCCCTCTCTCTTCCCGCTCTCCCGGAGACTCCGCACCATGAAAGTCAGCGACATCCTTCGCGTCAAAGGCAACACCTTGTACACCGCCTCGCCCGATGAGCCGCTGGCGGGCGCCGTGGCCCTGATGGCCGAGCGCGACATCGGCTCGCTGGTGGTCATGGAGCATGGTGACCTGGTGGGCATGCTCACTTTCCGCGAAGTGATCCAGGCAGTGGTGAAAAACGGCGGCAGCGTGGGCACGATGCTGGTGCGCACCGCCATGGACGATGCCCCCCTGACCTGCACCCTGGAAACCGACATGGACGAGGTGCGCCGCATGATGCTGGACCGCCACGCACGCTACATGCCGGTGATGGACCGCCGCATGCTGATGGGCGTTATCAGCTTTTACGACGTGGCCAAGGCCGTGGTGGACAGCCAGAACTTCGAGAACAAAATGCTCAAGGCCTACATCCGGGATTGGCCTGAGGAAGAACCACGCGCCTGACCCGCCGGCGCATCCGGTTGCCGCCGTGGCGCAGCCCGGCCATCGCGTGGATGCCCGGGTCAGGGGTTGCGTTCAGTCGATCGGGCGCCCAGCCAGGCTTCGATGTCTTCGGGCGGGAGGGGCTTGCCAAACAGATAGCCCTGCATGACAGGGCACCCATGCGCCTGCAGCCATTGCTGCTGGCCTACGGTTTCCACGCCTTCCGCCACCACGACCATGCCCAGGCTGTGCGCAATGCTCAGCACCGACACCGTGAGTGCGCGTGCCGTGGCGCTGGTGGTCAGGTCTTGCACGAAGGCCATGTCCAGCTTGAGTTCGCTGATCGGCAGCCGGTGCAGGTAGCTGAGGCTGGAGTACCCGGTGCCGAAGTCGTCCAGCGACAGCTTGAAACCTTGCCGATGCAGGGTGTCGATGTTGGCCAGGGTCACCGGCCGCGCATCCATCATCACGCTTTCGGTGATCTCCAGCAGCAGATCCCCGGGGCGCAGGCCGTGCTGTTTCAAGGCGTCGGCGATCTCCTGCGCCAGCCCGGGCTGGTGAAAGCTGCGGCCTGACAGGTTGATTGCCACGCAAGGCACGTGATGGCCTGCCGCGCGCCATGCCGCAAGCTGGTGGCAGGCTTCGTCCAGTAGCCACAGCGTGAGCGTGTGGATCAAGCCCGCCTCTTCTGCAATGGCGATGAACTGCGAAGGCGGCACCATGCCCCAGGTGGGGTGGTGCCAGCGTGCCAGGGCTTCGACGCCATGCAGCGTGTCTGGCGAGCTGCTGAGCACCTGGGGTTGGTAGTGCAGGGTAAGGCTGCGTTCTGCCAGCGCCTGCTGCAGCGCGCGTTCCAGCGAGGCGCGCTCTTGCGCGCGGCGGTTCATCTCGGCGCTGAAAAGTTGCAGGCTGTGCCTGTGGTCGCTTTTGGCCTGGTGCATGGCCTGGTCAGCGTGCAGCAGCAGTGTGTCGATGTCCGCACCGTCGTCGGGGAAGATGGCGATCCCCAGGCTGGCATGGGGCCGGTGGACCTGCCCATTGATGTCCAGAGGTTGGGCAATGGACTCCAGCATGCGCTGGGCCATCTGCACCGCCTGTTCGCTGGAGCACTCGGACAGCAGCAGCACAAACTCGTCCCCCGAAAGCCGCCCAATCAGGTCGCGCGCGCGCAGACACTGCGTGAGCCGCGCGGCCACCTCGCACAGCAGGGCGTCGCCTGCGGCATGCCCTTGGGTGTCGTTGATCTGCTTGAACCGGTCCAAATCCAGAAACAGCAAGGCCCCGGGGTGTCCTTCGTGCCCCAGACTAACCAGCGCGCGTTCCGCGCTGCTGCGGAACATGGCACGATTTGGCAGACCGGTTAGCGTGTCGAAAGACGCCAACTGGTGAATGCGGTGGTGGGTGTTGTCTCTCTCAATGGCCAGTGCACACAAGTGCAGGCCTACCTCCATCAGGCGCCGGTGAAGTGCATCGGGGCTGCGGGGCTCGCGAAAATAGAAAGCAAAAGTACCTACCGGCTTGCCTTGGTGGTTGCTGATGGGGTTGGACCAGCATGCCCGTAGGCCAGTCGGGGCAAACAGGGCGCGGTAGTCCGTCCACAAGGGATCGCTGGTGATGTCGGTCACGATCACCTGCTCATTGCGGAACGCGGCAGTGCCACAAGATCCCACCTGTGGCCCGATGGCCAGGCCATCGAGGGCATTGCAGATGTCCATTGGTAGGCTGGGGGCCGCCAAAGGGTGCAGACGGCCTCGAGCATCGACGGCTAGGATGGAGGCCGTCACCTCGGGCGCAATTCGCTCCACCTCGCGGCACACGAGCGCCATTAGGTCCGACAGCGGCAGTTCTTGGACCATGCCCTCCATCACGTGCGTATGTAGCACCTCGTGCATCTTTGTCAGCGTAATGTCTGTCAGAACTGTGATGCTGCCCCCCGGGCCACCCGAGGCCTCATTCGAGGCGTTGACCACTAGCGACACCCAGCGCGGTTGTCCGAACTTGCCGTATAGCAGGGTCTCGATGTGAAACCCGCCCTGCGCGGCGACGTTGTTCCGGATGACGTCCGGCAGGGTCGGATCAGAGTGGGGTCCGAGCAGCAAGTCGTCGAGCAGTTTGCCGAGTACCTCCTCGGGCATGAAGCCAAAGAGCCGCGTAAACCCCTGGTTGACGTACACCACGCGCTTGGCGCTGTTGGTCATCACAATCGCGTTATCGCTGGCATCCAGGGCCGTGCGAAGGGGGGCGTCGCCCAGCACCGGGGGCAGTGGTTCCGAGTCGGAGAAGGAGGGGCCGGGCATGGGAAGGGCTGCGGCGGGCATGAGAGTCCCGAAAGTGTTGTGCCTATCCTAGCAAGCGCAAGGGGTCCATGCCAAGCGAAAAACGCGCTTCGCAGGAGGGGTTGGGCAGATACGACCTGCTGGGGGTAGCCCGGCCTTTTCAGGGGCGATCGGTCTGGGATAATCCCGCACCATGAGCGGCAACACCATCGGCACCCTATTCGCAGTCACCAACTTCGGTGAATCCCACGGCCCGGCCATTGGCTGCGTGATCGACGGCTGTCCGCCCGGCATGCCGCTCACCGAGGCCGACATCCAGGCCGACCTGGACCGGCGCCGCCCGGGCACCAGTCGCCATGTCACGCAGCGCAACGAGCCCGACGCGGTGGAGATCCTCTCCGGCGTGTACGAAGGCAAGACCACCGGCACCCCCATCGCCCTGCTGATCCGCAACACCGACCAGCGCAGCAAGGACTACAGCAACATCGCCGAGAGCTTCCGCCCCGGCCACGCCGACTACACCTATTGGCACAAGTACGGCATCCGCGACCCGCGCGGCGGTGGCCGCTCGTCGGCGCGCCTCACGGCGCCCACGGTGGCCGCAGGCGCCGTGGCCAAGAAGTGGCTGGCCCAGCAGTATGGCGCCCAGTTCCGCGCCTGCATGACCCAGCTGGGCGAGCTGCCCATCCCGTTCGAGAGCTGGGATCACGTACGCGCCAACCCCTTCTTCGCCCCTGTGGCCGACGTGCAGCAGTACGAGGACTACATGGACGCCCTGCGCAAGACCGGTGATTCGTGCGGCGCCCGCATCCGCGTGCAGGCCACCGGCGTGCCAGTGGGGCTGGGCGAGCCGCTGTACGACAAACTCGACGCCGACATCGCCCACGCCATGATGGGCCTGAACGCGGTGAAGGGCGTGGAGATTGGCGCGGGCTTTGCCAGCGTGGCCCACCGGGGCACGATGCACGGCGATTCGATGACGCCCCAGGGTTTTCGCACCAACAACGCGGGCGGCGTGCTGGGCGGCATCAGCACCGGGCAGGACCTGGAGGTGAGCATCGCCATCAAGCCCACCAGCTCCATCATCAGCCCGCGCGAATCGATTGATGTGCATGGCAAGAGCACCGAAGTCATCACCAAGGGCCGCCACGACCCCTGCGTGGGCATCCGCGCCGCGCCGATTGCGGAAGCCCTGCTGGCGCTGGTGGTGATGGAGCACGCCCTGCGCCATCGCGCCCAGTGCGGCGATGTGGTGCCGCCCGTGCCGCCTATCCAGGCCTCGTTTCTGTAAAACCAACTCCCACCGTCCCCGGGGCGGTCCCTCTGTATGAGCAACCGCTTGTTCCGGGCCTTCCGCCGCCGGGCGCTGGCCGCCTTGGCCGTGCCACTGTGGCTGGCTGGCTGTAGCGGCATTGCGCCCACCACGCCCGTGGCGGGCAGCGTGCCGCCCCACATCGACATCACCCTCATCGGCTTCAACGATCTGCACGGCAACCTGGAGCCGCCCCACATGGCGCACCGGGTGCAAGGGCCTGCAGGCCCCGTGCTGGCGCCTGCCGGGGGCATGGCCTACTTCGCCAGCGCCATGGCGGCCCTCAAGGCGCAGTCCCGCCACCATGCGGTGGTGTCGGCGGGCGACATGGTGGGCGCCTCGCCGCTGGTGTCGTCCCTGTTCCTGGATGAACCCACGATCGAGGCCGTCAACCGCATGCAGATCGACTTCAATGCGGTCGGCAACCATGAATTCGACCGGGGCTGGCGCGAGCTGCTGCGGCTACAGCACGGCGGTTGCGAGAAATTCACCTCGCGCGAGCCCTGCCGCATCAGCAAGCCTTTCGAGGGCGCCAAATTTGGCCTGCTGGCGGCCAACACGGTGCGCGAGGACGGTCGCACCCTGCTGCCCGCCACGGGGCTCAAGCGGTTTACCGAAGGCGGTGTCACCGTCACCATGGGGTTTATCGGCCTCACGCTGCAGGCCACGCCCACCATGGTCAGCCCGTCGGGCGTAGCTGGGCTGCGTTTTGAGGACGAGGCGGCCACGGCCAATGCGCTGATCCCGCAGCTCAAGGCCCAGGGCGCCGATGTGATCGTGGTGGCCATCCATGAAGGCGGCGGCACCACGGCGGGCGTGCAGGAGACGAGCTGCGCAGGCCTGTCGGGCGACATCGTGCCCATCCTGGAGCGCCTGGACCCGGCCGTGGACGTGGTGGTCTCGGGCCACACGCACCAGGCCTATGTGTGCGACTACAGCCGCGTGAACCCGGCCAAGCCCTTCTTGCTGACCAGCGCGGGCCAGTACGGCACGCTGCTCACCGACATCCAGCTGCGCGTGGACACGCAGACCCGCCGCGTAGTCCACAAGACGGCGCGCAATGTGGTGGTGCAGGGCGAAGCCTTCACCGGTGCCCAGGGCCTGGTGCCCGTCACCACCGCCGTGCCCGCCTTCCCGGCAGACCCGGGTGTGCAGAGGATCATCGACACCTACCGTGCGGCCGCCGTGCCGCTTGCCCAGCGACCAGTGGGGCAGGCGAAGGGGGCTATGCGGCGCCAGCCCAATGCGGCGCTGGAGAGCGCACTGGGCAACCTGGTGGCCGATGCCCAGCTGCTGGCCACACGGGCGCCGGAAGACGGGGGGGCGCAACTGTCCTTCATGAATCCCGGCGGCCTGCGCGCTGACCTGGTGCCGGACGAACAAGGGCTGGTGCGGTATGGCCAGCTGTATGCAATGCAGCCCTTTGGCAACCAGCTGGTGGTGAAGACCTTCACGGGCGCGCAGATCCGTGCGGTGCTGGAGCAGCAGTTCGCCAGCGGCGGCAACACGGTGCAGCGGCCCCGGGTGCTGTCGGTGTCCAGCGGCTTCAGCTACCGCTACGACCTGACCCAGCCCGCCGGGGCGCGCATCAGCCAGATGGTGCTGAACGGAACGCCATTGGCCGACGCGCAACCGGTGCGCGTGGTCATGAGCAGCTTTCTGGACAGCGGCGGCGACAACTTCACGGTGCTGACCCAGGGACGGGACCGGCAGGTGGGCGCGCTGGATCTGGACGCATTGGAGGCCTACTTCCGCCAGCAAAGCCCGGTGGCGCCCCCCGCCACCGACCGCATCACGCGCGTGGCCCGCTGAGGCGGGGCCGCACGGCTACGGTGATCTGGGCTCAGCTGCGCCGACGCAGCGCGCCCAGCCATGTGAGGGGATTGAAGCCTGTGACCAGCCCGGTCGCCACCAGCACCAGCGCACCGCCCCAGAGCATGCCCGGCCCCAGGGCCTCGCCCAGGAACACATGGCCCCAGGCCACGCCAAACAACGGGATCATGAAGGCCGAACTCATGGCGGCCACGGGCGAGACATGTTTGAGCACCCGCAGGTTGAGCCAATACGCCAGGCCCGAGGTCACGATGCCCATCACCGCCACGGCGGCCAGTGCGCCGGGCGTGAAGCGCGCCTCAGGCAGGCTCCAGGCCGCGCCCGGCAGCAGCAGCACCAGGGCGGCGGCATGGATGCCTGCGGCAATCGACAGCGGGGACATGCGCTGGGTGGCGCGTTTCATCCAGGTGGTCGAGATGCCATAGCAGGCCGATGCCGTCACGCAGGCCGCTGCCGCCAGCAAGAGAGCGGGCGTGGGCTGCACCGGGCCCAACTGCACGATGAGCGCCACGCCCGCAAAGCCGCACAGGCAGCCCAGCCACTTGCGCGCGCTCAGCGTGTCCTCCTTCATCCAGGCGGCGGCGATCACGCCAAAAGGCACGGCCATGGTGTTGAGCAGCGAGCTGTAGCCCGCTGGCAGGTGCAAGGCCGCCCAGGCGTACAGCAAAAAGGGCAGGGCGACGGTGAGCGTGCCCAGCCCGAACAGCTCGCGCCAGTGGCGCCAGGGCCAGGACTCGTTGGCGACGCGCATGATGCCGATCAGCGTGAGTGTGGCCAGCCCGATGCGCAGGGCCGCCATCACGTTGGGGCCCAGCACGGGGCTGGCAATGCGGATGAAGAGGAACGAGGCGCCCCACAGGGCAGACAGCAGCACCAGCTGCAGGAAGTGGCGGGTTTTCACCGCAGCGATTGTCGGGCACGGGCGCTGGGTGTGCCGCATGTGCGGGTGAGAAATTTAAAGCAAAAAGAGCCGTTTGCGCGCGTCCAGTATACCTTTGCAGCTATTTTTTCAGGAGCGCTGCGTCCTGTAGCCTTGGTGACAGCGCGGCTGGCGGAGCCTGCTGGACAACAGTGGTGCTTTTGATTGCTATGCTATTGATAGCTGCCAAGGCTTGGTGGGCGCGCGGTGGGCGCCAAAAAAGCCTGAAATCCAAGCCACCGCTAGACAGGGTGGGGGCGGCTCCGTCGCCTGGCTTGGCGGTGACTTACTTACTTACTTACTTACTTACTTACTTACTTACTTACTTACTTACTTACTTACTTGCGCACCTCATCGACCATGGCGCGGAAGTCGTCGATGTCTTCGAAGCTGCGGTAGACGCTGGCAAAGCGGATGTAGGCCACCTTGTCGAGCTTCTTGAGTTCGCGCATGACAAGTTCGCCAATGCGGCCGGACAGCACTTCGCGCTGGCCCAGGTTGAGCAGCTTTTCTTCGATGCGCTCGATGGCGCTGTCGATCTGCTCCGTGCTCACCGGGCGCTTGCGCAGCGCCAGGTTGAACGAGGCCAGCAGCTTGCCGCGCTCGTACTCGATGCGGCGGCCGTCCTTCTTGACGATGGCCGGGAAGTTCACCTCCGGCCGCTCGTAGGTGGTGAAGCGCTTGTCGCACGCGCCGCACTGGCGGCGGCGGCGGATGAAGACCCCATCCTCAGACACCCGCGTTTCAACGACTTGCGTTTCGAGGTGGCTGCAGAAGGGGCACTTCATGGACTTCCAGGACCGGCTTACTTAACGGTAGACCGGGAAACGTGCGGTCAGGGCGTTGACCTTGGCGCGCACGGCGGCGATGTTGGCCTCGTCGCGGGGGTTGTCCAGCACGTCAGCAATCAGGTTGGCCGTGATGCGGGCTTCTTCTTCCTTGAAGCCGCGCGTGGTCATGGCGGGGGTGCCAATGCGCACGCCGCTGGTCACCATCGGCTTTTCAGGGTCGTTGGGGATCGCATTCTTGTTGATGGTCATGTGGGCGGCGCCCAGCACGGCCTCGGCTTCCTTGCCGGTGATGCCCTTGGCGCGCAGGTCCACCAGCATCACGTGGCTTTGGGTGCCGCCGGACACGATGCGCAGGCCGCGTGCGGTCAGCGTTTCGGCCACGACCTTGGCGTTCTTGGCCACTTGTTCCTGGTAAGCCTTGAACTCGGGCTGCATCGCTTCCTTGAAGGCCACGGCCTTGGCTGCGATCACGTGCATCAGCGGGCCGCCTTGCAGGCCGGGGAAGATGGCACTGTTGATGGCCTTCTCGTGCTCGGCCTTCATCAGGATGATGCCGCCACGGGGGCCGCGCAGGCTCTTGTGCGTGGTCGATGTCACCACGTCGGCGTGGGGCACGGGGTTGGGGTACACGCCAGCGGCGATCAGGCCGGCGTAGTGGGCCATGTCCACCATGAAGATGGCGCCCACGTCCTTGGCCACTTTGGCAAAGCGTGCAAAGTCGATGTGCAGGCTGTAGGCCGATGCACCGGCGATGATGAGCTTGGGCTTGGTTTCGTGGGCCTTCATTTCCATCGCTTCGTAGTCGATGGCTTCGTTAGCGTCCAGACCGTAGCTGACCACGTTGAACCACTTGCCCGACATGTTCAGTGGCATGCCGTGCGTCAGGTGGCCGCCTTCGGCCAGGCTCATGCCCATGATGGTGTCGCCGGGCTTGAGGAAGGCCAGGAACACGGCTTCGTTGGCGGATGCGCCGCAGTGCGGCTGCACGTTGGCGGCATCGGCGCCGAAGATCTGCTTGACGCGGTCGATGGCCAGCTGTTCGGCCACGTCCACGTGCTCGCAGCCACCGTAGTAGCGCTTGCCTGGGTAGCCTTCGGCGTACTTGTTGGTCAGCTGGGTGCCTTGCGCCCACATGACGGCGGGGGAGGCGTAGTTTTCGCTGGCGATGAGTTCGATGTGCTCTTCCTGGCGCTTGTTTTCGGCCTGGATGGCGGCAAAGAGTTCGGGGTCGGTTTGTTCGACAAGAATGTTGCGGTCGTACATGGTTTGGCAGTCCTAAGAACTTGTGTCCCTTGAAACAAGGGCTGCCCAGGCGAACGGCTGAACGCAGCGGGTGAACCCCGTGCGGCACGCTTCCCAGTGGTTCACAAGGGGCGGGCCCTTGTCGGTTTCCACGTCAGCGGCAGCATCCTGTGCGGGTGCTGCGCCTATCGCCAGTCGCGTACTCCGCTAGTGTAGCCGACACGGTGGCGTGCACCTACGAGGTGCATCGCACAAATCCCCGGTGGGCCGTGGGATTCAAAGACCCGACAGCATGGCCACCTTGTCGGCGTTGGCGGTGGGCGCTGCCGGGGGGGCGGCGGCCGGAATGCTCTGGGCAGGCGCCTGGGTGGACAGCGATGGGGGTGGGTTGAAAGGTATGGCCCGGCCGTTGGCGACCTGGCGCAGGCGGAAATGCTCTGCCATCACCTTGGCAGCATAGCCGCCATCGTCGGCCAAGTTGGCGGCGCCCACGTAGTAGCGCAGGCCACCCTCGACGGAGCCAGCGCGCGCAATACATTCCTGCAGCACCTTGACGCCCACACGCAGGTTGCTCACCGGGTCGAAGGCCGCAAAGTGGCCGCCGAAGCTCTGGTACTTGTCGGTGTGCACGCGGGTCATGACTTGCATGAGGCCCTGGGCGCCCACGGCGCTTTCCGCAAACGGGTTGAAGCTCGACTCGATGGCCATGATCGCCAGGATCAGCGTGGGGTCGATCTTGGCGCGGGTGCCGATCTCATAAGCCTCGGCCACCAGCACGCTGAGCGGCTCGGGCGCCACGCGGTACTTTTTGCTTAGCCAGAAGGCCACTGCGGCCTGCTCCTTGGGCAGGTCCTTGGGGTTGGCGGCCGTGGCGCGCTCACTGGCTTCGGGCTCGATGGGCATGCCCAACATTTCCACCTGGCGGGCCTGCAGCCAGCCCATGAGGCGCTCTTCGCCTGCCTGGCGCAGATCGGGCCGGGCAGTGAGGGCAATGATGATGAAGGCAACGGCCAAGCCGATGAGGGCAAAGCTGTTGTGGGTGATTTCAAGAAAACCTTCGGTCACATCGGCCGCGAAGGTTCGCACGCCGGAGACTATTTTTCCTGACGCTGTCATAGCTCTTCCTTTCTGAGGCACAGCGGGAACTCGGGGCAGTCACTGGGACTGCACCTTCCCGGCAAGTCGCCTGGATTGGTACGCCATCAAGTCCGGGCTGCACGTCTGTGGAGTGCTTGTTGCCTGGTTTGACTTAGCCGGGTTCGGCAGCGGGTTGGGGTTTTTACTAGCCCGTTTTTGGGGCTGGCGGATTCTAGAAGCTCTCTAAATGCATAGTCAATACTAACAATCTTTGTTGTTAGATGATTGAGTTATGAAAAATATGTAAAAAATCACAGTTTTTGGGCTCTTGGAGGGGTTGGAAGTCGTCTGGCGCGGGTGGTCGTTGTGACGCTCTCGTGTCAAATTCAATCGGCCGTCTGGCCGTCATTGAGAATCCGATTTGAGCCCGGAGGACGACTTTGGTAAGGTGGAGGCGCCTGTAGATTTCAGGCATCGCCAGACGAAGCGAAATCTCCCTCCGAGGGCATTCAGTGCCAAGGTGCAGCAGATGCCGCTTCCAAGGCAACCCCTGGAGGCAATCCCTTGCCTCCTCGCCATGCGGACCTTCATCTCCGCATCGCGACCGATGGCAAAGACCGTTGTGTCAGCCGTCAAGCCCGGCGGGCAGGCCATGAGGCCCTGTCCGTCGGGCTTTCTTGTTTGCGCTTCACCCTTGGGATCCTCTGCACAGATCACCGCGCCGTGTGCATCAGCGGTCTCGGGCGGTCTGCGGCGTTGCAAATACTTGCAATAGCTACGGCTATTGCTGCGTTTTGCGCCTTGCAGCCCATCCCGATCCGCAGCGCCCACTTGCCGCTCGATTCGTGCAGAGGATCCCTTGGCGATTGGGTATTGGCGTCTATATATAGATAATGGGGGCTGTCCCTGGTGGGGCGACTGTTCGCCCGCAGTGGGGCGTGGCTCCCATGGAGGGGGCGCAGCCTGTCGGCTGCTTGTCCAAGCCTTGTGCCAGATCACCTGTTGAAGGTTGGTGTGGTGCACGCAAAGGCACCCGCTCAGAACCCGGTGAAAATAGCCCCTTTGTTGTCCGGCACGCATGCAGTGCGCTTGCCGTGGCAGGTCCTCTTTTGGCAATGCGCCAGGGGGTGCCTTCGTTATCCATTGGATCCATGTTTCCATTTTTTTCCCGCAGCAAAATGTCCGACGCACCTGAAGTGAATCCGGCCCCAGCCAAAACCCAAGAGCCGCATCCGCTCGACGCGCTGACCGGCGGCGCTTTTTCTGCCGCCACGTCTGGCGAGCGCGCCTCCCGCATCCGTGACTGGCTGGCCACCCAGCCCGCGCCCGAACAGCTGCAGGAAGTCTTCAAGGAGCTGAGCGGCCGTGACAAGGGGGCCGCCCGTGCCGTGCGCGAGCGCCTGGATGAAATCCGCCGCGCCAAGGGGCAAGAAGCAATCGCCGCCGAATGGGCCGAGAAAGCCCAGGCGCTGCTGGCCGCCCCCAAGCTCAATATTGCAGACGCCCTGGCTTGGCAGCGCGATGCGGCCAAGGCCGGTGCGCCCTTGTCGCGTGAACCGCTGTCGCTGCTCAAGGTGCAGATGGCTGACCGCGTGAAGGTCATCGAAGACCTGCAGCACCGCGTGCAGGTGCAGCGCGAAGCCGCCGTGCTGCTCGCACAACGCATTGAAGTGCTCTCGACCAAGCCCTGGCGCGATGCCCACGCCGCACTCGAACTGCTGCGCGCCGACGTCGCGCGCTGGCAGGAGCAGGCCCAGGAGCTGACAGGCGACGCCAGCTGGGTGAGCGTGGAAGCCCGTTTCCCCCCACTGCTGGATGCCTCCCGCACCCAGCTGCTGGTGGTGTGGGAAGCTTTCCAGCCCGCCGTGGCCCAGGCGGCCGCTGCGGCCGAAGACGCTGCAGCACCACTGCCCCCCGTGCCCGTGTGGGCCGACGAGCTGCGTGCCGCGCGAGGCCTGCCTACCGAGGCCGCCGCCGCTGCGGCTGCAGCCAAACCCGCGCGTGCCCCCAAGTCCAAGGTGGCCCCCGAGGTGGTGGAAAAGGCTGCACAGGTGGTGCGCGAAGCCCTGGCAACGCTGGAAAAGGAAACTGCCGAAGGCCATGGCAAGGCCAGCGCTGGTGCCGCAGCCGCCCTGCGGGCTGTACTCAAGGTGCATGGCAAACACATCGACAACGCGCTGGAACAGCAGGTGCACACCGCACTGGTGGCTGCGGGCGAGCTGGAAGGCTGGCAGCGCTGGAGCGCTGACCAGGTGCGCGAAGACCTCGTCGCCAAGGCCGAGGCATTGCTCAATCGCCCCGAAGGGCAGGCCCTGGGTGGCCGCAAGATGCAGGAGACCCTGCGCAACCTGCGTGACCAATGGAAACAGGCAGATCAGGGCGGCGCCCCCAACCACGCCTTGTGGAAGAAATTCGACGAAGCCTGCAATGCCGCGCACAAGGTCGTCGAGGCCTGGCTGGACAAGATCCGCACCGAAGCGGCTGAGCACAAGGCGCAGCGCCTGGCGCTGATCGAAGAGGTCAAGGCCTGGGCGCAAGAGCACGCCGCATCGACCGACTGGAAGGGCATGAACCGCGCCCTGTACCAGTTTGGTGACCGCTGGCGCGAGGGCGGCCATGTGGGCGAAAAGCTGTTTGCCGAACTGCAGCCGCAGTGGAAGCAGGCCATTGCACTGGCTGCTGCGCCGCTGGAGGCTGCGCAAAAAGACAGCCTGGCCCGCCGCCACGCCATGATCGAGGAGGCAGCGGCACTGGGCGCTGCGCCCACGCTGCGCATCGACGCGGTCAAGGCCCTGCAGCAGCGCTGGCAAGCCGAGGCGCAGTCTGTGCCGCTGGATCGCAAGCACGAACAAAAGCTGTGGGATGCTTTCCGTAAACCCATTGACGAGGCGTTCAATCGCAAGTCGGCCGACCGGGAAAAGGCGACTACCGAGCTGAGCGCGCGCGACCGCGTGGTGCTGGACGCCTCCAAGGCTCTGGAAGCCGCCAATGCCACGGGCGATGCCCAGCAGATCCGTGCTGCCGTGCAAGCGCTGGAGGCGGCATTGCGTGGCCAGGCCCAGGCGGCCGAAGCAGTTGCTTCAGCGCAGAAGGCGGAGGCAGCGCAAAGCGCAGCCGCGCCTGCAGAGCAGGCCGGTGGGGGTGATGCCCCTGTGGCGGATGCCGAAGCGAGCGAGGCATTGGCTGATGGCGAAGCTGCAGCACCTGCTGCGGCCCCTGTGGCACCCCCCAAGCCGGCCCGCCCCGTGGTAGCTGTGCGTGGCGACGACCGCCCTGGCATGAAAAAGGATGCACCAGCCGCCCCTGGCCGTGGCGCGCGCCCAGGCGACCGTCGCGATGGCCGTCCCGGCGACCGTGACGCGGGCCGTGGCCCGCGCACCGAAGGCCGTTTTGGTGATCGCAATGACCGTGGCGGCCGCATGGGTGAGCGTCCAGCACATGAAGACCGTGGTCCCCGCCTGGGCGATGCGGCCTTCAGGGCACAGCGCGACGCCATGGAGCATGCCCAGCTGGCATTGAAAAAGCTGGCAGCCCAGGCCCATGGTGAAACCCTGACCCAGTTGCTCGCCGCGTGGGACAAGCGCGATCCGTCCCAGGTCCCCAGCGCACAAGACCTGGGTGGCCGCGTGACGGCATCCGTGCGCACCGCATGGGCCCAGGCTCTGTCTGCCGCGCCCCAGGGAGATGCGTCCGAGGCCTTGCTGCGCCTGGAAATGGCAGCCGAAGCCCCCACACCTGCGGAGCACATCGCTGCTCGGCGCATGCTGCAACTGCAACTGCTGACGCGCCGCAACGACCCGGCACCGGCCCAGACCTGGGGCCAGGACGCTGCCCGCGTGCTGGCCAGTGCCAGCGACGCTGCCAGTGCCCGGCGTTTGCAGAACGTGCTGAAGACGCTGCTGCGCAAGCAGTAAAGGAATGAGGGTGCTGCTCGGGTAGTCCGAAGGGGCTCCCGGGCATGTGCCGCGTGTCCGTGCTGGCGAATGCGCAGATGCACGGATGGGTGGTGTGATGGTGATTGGCTGCGGCGGGATGTAGGCAGCAGAAATGAAAAATCCCCGGCATGCGGGGATTTTTTTGGCGTTTTCAAAGCACAGGAAGTGCTCTGAAAATTTGCATATGGCGGAGAGGGCGGGATTCGAACCCGCGGTGGGGATTAGCCCACACACGCTTTCCAGGCGTGCGACTTAAACCGCTCATCCACCTCTCCGAAGCCCTCGATTATAGCCACAGGATTGCACCTATCTGGGCCGGTAGCGGGATTGGCGGCAAAAAAAGGTGCTGGCCCGTTTTCAGCCGGCCTTCTGCGACGCCTGCACCATCTTCATGGCCGAGCCGATCAGGGCCGACACCTCGGTCATGTTGCTGGGCACGATGAGCGTGGTGGTGGCGTCGGACGCTACCTGGCTGTAGGCCTCCACCGCCTTTTCCGCCACCTTGAGCTGCACGGCCTGTTCGCCGCCGGGTTGGCGGATGGCGGTGGCCACGCGCTCGATGGCCTCTGCGGTGGCCTGGGCCACGGCACGGATGGACTCGGCTTCGCCGATGGCCTTGTTGATGACGGCCTGTTTTTCACCTTCAGAGCGGGCAATGAAGGCCTCGCGCTCGCCAGTGGCGATGTT
The DNA here is from genome assembly GCF_054950075.1 of Acidovorax sp. Q11. Lineage (NCBI taxonomy): Bacteria > Pseudomonadati > Pseudomonadota > Betaproteobacteria > Burkholderiales > Comamonadaceae > Acidovorax > Acidovorax sp. Q11. The sequence goes on from NZ_JBUDZG010000020.1 coordinate 51,565, forward strand.
GATCTGTTCCTGGCGGCGGCCTTCGGAGGCTGCAATCAGCGCACGCTTTTCACGCTCAGCGGTGATCTGGGCCTGCATGGCGTGCAGGATTTCCTTAGGAGGAGTCAGGTCCTTGATTTCATAGCGCAGTACCTTCACGCCCCAGTTCAGCGCGGCCTCGTCAATCGCTTGCACCACCTGGGCGTTGATGATGTCGCGCTCTTCGAAGGTCTTGTCCAGCTCCAGCTTGCCGATGACCGAGCGCAGTGAGGTCTGCGCCAGTTGCGTGACAGCCACGATGTAGTTGCTGGAGCCGTAGCTGGCGCGCATCGGGTCCGTCACCTGGAAGTACAAAATGCCGTCCACCTGCAACTGGGTGTTGTCGCGCGTGATGCAAATCTGGCTGGGCACGTCGAGCGGGATTTCCTTGAGGCTGTGTTTGTAGGCCACCTTGTCGAAGAAGGGAATGATGACCTTCAAACCCGGGCCCAGCGTGCCGTGGTACTTGCCGAGCCTTTCGACAACCCAGGCGTTTTGCTGGGGAACCTGTTTGAAGCTGCGGATCACGACGACAACGACCACTATGGCGATGGCGTATGCGATGTAGATGCCGTCCATATCAAACCTTTCGGGAGAGATTGCTGAAGAGGGTTACAAAGGTTCTACCAGCAGGCGGTTGCCTACAAGTTCGACAACTTTGTGCATTCCGGTGGCAGGCGTCACTCCGGGGCGATGAATCGCGGTCCAGCTTGCGCCTCGGTATTTCACTTGGGTGGTGCCGTCGGAACCCCATTCGCTGATGAGAATGGTTTCCCCCACATCCAGGTTCACGCTGCGGTCGGCGCGGGCTGAGGGGTCTTCGGGGCGCTTCTTCTTGAAGTAGTACCAGCCCACCACGGCAACACCGCCAACCGCCGCAGCCGCCACGACTTGCATTGTTGCCGAGAGGCCCATGTGGGCGGCCAATGCTGCAGCAACCAGCCCCAGCGCCACCATCAGCAGATAAAACGTCCCGGTAAGCAGCTCCGCAACGACCACGGCCCCCGCTGCCAGCCACCAGATGGTGGATGCCTCCATGCTGAACCTCCTTGGGTCGGTTGTGTTTAGTGCACCACATTCTGGGTCAAAAGGGAGGCAGTTCAAAGGCGCGGCAACGTTATTCCTTACACTTCGCGCCTATTTCGTTTTTTGGCCGGGCAGGGCACGTTTGCACGGAGGCTGCGCATGAAGTTTCGCTTTCCCATCATCATCATCGATGAAGACTATCGTTCCGAGAACACTTCGGGTCTGGGTATCCGCGCCCTGGCGCAGGCCATTGAGGCCGAGGGTTTTGAGGTGGTCGGGGTCACCAGCTATGGGGATTTGTCCCAATTTGCGCAGCAGCAAAGCCGCGCCAGCGCTTTCATCTTGTCCATCGACGATGAAGAGTTCACTGTGGGCGAAGGGCTGGACCCGATCGTTCTGAGTCTGCGCAACTTCATCGGCGAGGTGCGCCGCAAGAACGCCGAAGTGCCCATCTACGTGCACGGCGAGACCAAGACCAGCCGCCACCTGCCCAACGACATCCTGCGCGAGCTGCACGGCTTCATCCACATGTTCGAGGACACGCCTGAGTTCGTGGCGCGCCACATCATCCGCGAGGCCAAGAGCTACCTGGAGAGCGTGCAGCCGCCGTTTTTCAAGGCGCTGCTGGACTACGCCGAAGACGGCTCGTACAGCTGGCACTGCCCTGGGCACTCGGGCGGTGTGGCCTTCCTCAAGAGCCCCGTGGGCCAGATGTACCACCAGTTCTATGGGGAAAACATGCTGCGCGCCGACGTGTGCAACGCGGTGGAAGAGCTGGGCCAGCTGCTGGACCACAACGGCGCCATTGGCGAATCGGAGCGCAACGCCGCGCGCATCTTCAATGCCGACCACTGCTTCTTCGTGACCAACGGCACGTCCACGTCCAACAAGATGGTGTGGCACCACACCGTGGCCCCCGGCGACGTCGTGGTGGTGGACCGCAACTGCCACAAGTCCATCCTGCACAGCATCATCATGACCGGGGCCATCCCCGTGTTCATGAAGCCCACGCGCAACCACTTCGGCATCATTGGCCCGATTCCGCAAAGCGAGTTCGAGCCTGCCGCCATCCAGGCCAAGATCAAGGCCAACCCGCTGCTCAAGGGCGTGGATGCGAAAAAGGTCAAGCCGCGCGTGCTCACGCTCACGCAGTCCACTTACGACGGCGTGCTCTACAACACCGAGACCATCAAGGGCATGCTCGATGGCTACGTGGACAACCTGCACTTTGACGAGGCCTGGCTGCCGCACGCGGCCTTCCACCCGTTCTATGGCAGCTACCACGCCATGGGCAAGAAGCGCACGCGCCCCAAGTATTCGGTGACGTATGCGACGCAGTCCATCCACAAGCTGCTGGCCGGTATCAGCCAGGCCAGCCATGTGCTGGTGCAGGACTCGCAGACCGCCAAGCTGGACCGCCACCTCTTCAATGAGGCCTACCTGATGCACACGTCCACATCGCCGCAGTACAGCATCATCGCCAGCTGCGACGTGGCCGCCGCCATGATGGAGCCGCCCGGCGGCACCGCGCTGGTGGAGGAAAGCCTGCTCGAAGCCCTGGACTTCCGCCGCGCCATGCGCCAGGTGGAAGAAGATTTCGGCAAGAACGACTGGTGGTTCAAGGTCTGGGGCCCCGACAAGCTCGTGGACGAGGGCCTGGGCCGCGCCGAGGACTGGATCATCCGCAGCGATGGCAAGGGCAAGAAGAACGGCAGCAAATGGCACGGCTTTGGCCAGCTGGCTGACGGCTTCAACATGCTGGACCCGATCAAGTCCACCATCGTCACGCCCGGCCTGAACCTGGATGGCAAGTTCGACAAGACCGGCATTCCCGCCAGCATCGTGACCAAGTACCTCGCCGAGCACGGCGTGGTGGTGGAGAAGACGGGCCTGTACAGCTTCTTCATCATGTTCACCATCGGCATCACCAAGGGCCGCTGGAACACGCTGCTGACGGCGCTGCAGCAGTTCAAGGACGACTACGAGAAGAACCAGCCCATGTGGCGCATCCTTCCGGAGTTCTGCCAGCAGCACAAGCGCTACGAGCGCATGGGCCTGCGCGACCTGTGCCAGCATGTGCACGAGATGTACGCCAAGTACGACATCGCGCGCCTGACGACCGAGATGTACCTCTCGGACCTCACGCCCGCCATGAAGCCGTCGGACGCCTACGCGCACATTGCGCACCGCACGACCGAGCGCGTGGAGATTGACCACCTGGAAGGCCGCATCACCGTGGGCCTGGTCACGCCCTACCCACCGGGCATTCCGCTGCTGATCCCTGGCGAGGTGTTCAACAAGAAGATCGTGGACTACCTCAAGTTCGCGCGCGAATTTGCGAAGCTGTGCCCGGGTTTTGAGACCGACATCCACGGCCTGGTGGAGGTAGAGGACGAGAGCGGCCAGGTGCGCTACTACGCCGATTGCGTAGCGGGCAGGCCCTGAGAGACTGAGCGTCTTCCGTCCGCGCCCGCCTTGTCCGCAAAAACACCCCGGCTCGTCGTTGCAAATGCTCGCCATAGCCCGCGCTATGGCTGTGCTTTGCGCCTAGATCCAGGGTGTTTTTGCGCACCTTTCGGGCACAGCCAAAAAACTCTCAGTCTCTGAGCCCGCCCACAGCACCACCACGGCCGGAGCCTGGTGGGGTGGGTGAAAATTTAAGTCAAAAAGGCTGCCACCGCGCGTCCATCAAGCGCTGGTAGCTATTTTTTGATAGTTGGTTCAGCGTGTTGCTGTTGTGGGCATCGTGGCAACAGGCCTGTCCAGCCGCACCCGCACAAAACTCGCAAAACGCGGCAGGCCGCCGTCATGTGTGCCGCGATAGCGGTAGGTCACCCAGCTGCCAATGGGCGGCGGATCGGCGCGGTCGGCATCCGTCAGCCCTGCACCCAGCTTGAAGCGCTGGCCAGTTGGCATTTCGACCAGCAGCGCACCCAGTCGCCCTGCATGTTTGCCTTTGCCCGGCAGGTGGCCCACCACCAGCGCCTCGGTGTCTTCGTGGGTCTTGAGCTTGATGAGGTCGTCGCTGCGGCCTGAGCGGTACAGCGAGCTGCCCTTGTGCAGCATCAGCCCCTCGCCGCCCGCGCGCACCGTGCGCTGCAGCAGTGCTTGCAGGGCGGCGTCGGTGGCCACGCGGTGCTGCGGCACGGCCTGAACCCAGGGCTGGTGGATCTGGGCGACCAGGGCCTTCAGTGCGGGCAGGCGCTCATCAAACGGGCCGCCCTGGGTGGGCAGATCAAACACCATGAAGCGCATCTGCCGCCAGGCCGCATCGTCTGGCTGCTGCTGGCGTGTGGTGGACTGGGCATGTGCAAAACTGCCTCGCCCCGCCCACAGCTCGCCGTCCATGGGGGTGGCTGGCCAGCCTGCGGTGAACCAGGCGGGCGCGGCCACCGTTTCGCCGCCGCGCGTGCGCAGCATGTGGCCGTCCCAGTAGCCCCGCACGCCGTCGTACTTCTCGCTCACCCAGTAGTCGGCCAGCGGCATGCCGGGGCGGTATACGTTGGCCAGCAGCAGGGCGGGGGCATCGGCCGCGTGCACTGCCATGGCGGCAGGCAGCAGGCCCAGCACCCCCAGGCCCAGCCAATGCCTGCGGGTTAGTTTGCTATTGAAAATATAGCTTCTTGCGCATGACGGACGCGCGGTGGCGGCCATTTTGTTCAATATTTCGGTGTGGTCCGCAGTGAGTCCGAGGAGTGGTGCGCTCAGACCTGGTCAGCAGACAGACCCGCCGTCTGGCTGAAGCCACCGTCCACGTAGGTGATCTCGGCAGTCATGCCCGAGGCCAGGTCGGACAGCAGGAAGGCCGCCACATTGCCCACGTCTTCAATCGTCACGTTGCGGCGCAGGGGCGATGCATCGGCCACGCGGCTCAGCAGCTTGCCAAAGTCCTTGATGCCGCTGGCGGCCAGGGTCTTGATGGGGCCCGCGCTGATGCCGTTGGCGCGGATGCTGCGGCCGTCTTCGGTGCGGCCCACGGCCTCGGCGAGGTAGCGCACGGATGCCTCCAGGCTGGCCTTGGCCAGGCCCATGGTGTTGTAGTTGGGGATGGAGCGCAGCGCGCCCAGGTAGCTCAGGGTGATCAGCGACGACTTGTCGTTCAGGTAGGGCAGGGCCGCCTTGGCCATGGCCGGGAAGCTGTAGGCACTGATGTCGTGCGCAATGCGGAAACCTTCGCGGCTCAGGCCTTCGAGGAAGTTGCCCGCAATCGCCTCGCGCGGCGCAAAGCCGATGCTGTGCACAAAGCCGTCGAACTTGGGCCAGGTCTGCGACAGCTCGGCAAACATGCGCTCGATCTGCTCGTCGCTGGCCACATCGCAGTCAAACACCAGCTTGGAGTTGAACTCGGCGGCAAAGTCGGTGATGCGGTCCTTGAAGCGCTCGCCCACGTAGCTGAACGCCAGCTCGGCGCCCTGTTCGTGGCAGGCCTTGGCAATGCCGTAGGCGATGGAGCGGTTGGACAAAACACCCGTGATGAGCAGCTTCTTGCCGGTCAGAAAACCCATGTTTGTTCTCCTTGTGGAATTGGGGGGGGGCGCCCCGCTGGCGCGCTGCATGTGGTTATGCGCTACTCGCTGCGGTGGCCGGTGAACGTAGTGCAGAATTGTCGCATGTGGCTTGTTGCAGTCTGTTCTCGCTGGGCCCGCGCGGCGTTGTGTGCTGTGTGTGGCATGGTTTTGGGTCCTACCTCTTGGGCCGCACATGCCTATGCCCAATTTGGCGATGTGAAGTACCCGCCTGGGTTCACGCATTTTGACTATGTCAATCCGAGTGCTCCGAAGGGGGGGGAGATTCGCCTGGTTCCGCCGATCGCGGTCACCAATTTCGACAAGTTCAATCCGTTCACGCTGAAGGGAACGCCGCCTGCGGGGATGCTGGAGTTGGTTTTCGAGTCCTTGTTGATCGGTAATTCAGAGGAACCGTCCACAGGGTATGGCTTGCTCGCAGAAGACGTGGACGTGCCGCCGGATGGTTTGTCCGCCACCTTTCGCATTCGCAAGGAGGCGCGATTCAGCGATGGGTCTGCCGTGATGGCCGCCGATGTGGTTCATTCTTTCAACACCCTGATGAGCAAGCAGGCGTCGCCGCAGTTCAAGACGATCTTTGGGGATATCAAGGCGGTCCGAGCCTTGGACGAGCGCTTGGTCAAATTTGAATTTGCCAGTTCCAATCGAGAACTGCCGCTTGTGGCGGGGAGTGTCCCGGTTTTCAGCCGGAAATGGGGGGCTGGAAAGCCCTTCGACGCAGTCATCACCGATCTGCCTGTTGCCTCGGGTCCTTACCGGCCCTCCAGTGGACAGCTGGGGCGCGATATCACGTACGTTCGTGACAAGAACTATTGGGGGGCCGCCTTGCCGGTGCGCAAGGGGCTGTATAACTTTGATCGCGTGACCTACAAACTCTACCTTGATGACACCAGTCGGTTTGAAGGGCTCAAAGCCGGTGAATATGACTTGAAGCGGGAGTTTGTTTCGAAAAACTGGGCGCGCCAATACAAAGGCAAGGCGTTTGATTCCGGAGCGGTCAAGAAGCAGGTTTTTGAGCATCGCAATCCTGGTGATTTCCAGGGCTACACGTTCAACTTGCGGAATTCCAAGTTCAAGGACATTCGAGTTCGCAAGGCCATTGCGCTGACGATGGACTTTGAATGGCTCAACCGTCAGATGTTTTACGGCTTGTACAAGCGGGTGGACGGCTATTTTCCAAACAGTGATTTCCATGCTTCCGGGCTGCCTGGGCCTGCAGAAATGGCTTTGCTTGAGCCACTGCGTGACAAGTTGAGCCCTGATGTTTTTGGGCCGGCATTGCGATCACCCAGCACGCTACCTCCTTCCAGCTTGCGGGACAACCTGCGGCAGGCCAAACAGCTGCTGGCGGAGGCTGGATGGGTCTACCGCGATGGAGCCTTGAGGAACGCCCAGGGTGAAGCGTTTGAAATGGAGTACCTGAATGCACAGCCGTCTTCCGTGCGACTGGTCAGCCCGATGCAAATTGCTTTGAAAAAGCTGGGTATCAGTCTGAAGATACGCAATGTGGATGGAGCCCTTTACCAGCAGCGGATGGATGAATTCGAGTTCGAGCTGGGAAGCCTTCGTATTCCGGGGCGAACTTCTCCCGGCAGCGATCTCTTTGAATACTTTGGCTCCAAGGCTGCTACCACGCCGGGGTCTGCAAACATGTGGGGTATTGCCGATCCGGCGGTGGATAGCCTGATTCGCTCGGTGCTCTCTGCAAAGACCAAAGCGGATGTGTCTGCCGCAATGCGCGCACTGGATCGGGTTTTGTCGCACGGCTATTACTCGATCCCCCAGTGGTACAGCGACGAGTTTTTTGTTGGCTACCGGCCCGCCGGTTTTGTCTTGCCTCCGATAATTCCGCCGTATTACCAGCCAGATTCCTGGGCTGCCGCCACATGGTGGGCGTCGCCGACCAATCGCTAGGCGCAAGTTGCATGCTCAGCTACATACTCAAACGCATATTGCTGATGGTGCCCACGCTGCTGGGGGTGCTGCTGCTGACCTTTGTCGTTATTCAGTTCGTTCCGGGCGGCCCGGTCGAGCAACTGGTTTCCCAATTGCAAGGGCGTTCCTCGGGCGGAGAGGGGGCTGCTCCCAGCGCTGGTGCTGGCGGGGACTATCGCGGTCGGCAAGGGTTGAGTCCAAAGCAGATCCAGGAGATCAAGGAGCTCTATGGCTTTGACAAGCCTGCGCATGAGCGCTTTATGAAGATGCTCTCTTCTTTTGCACGGTTTGACCTCGGGCAGAGTTTTTACCAGCGAAAAGCAGTGTGGGACCTCGTTCGAGAGAAGCTCCCCGTCTCCATCAGCCTGGGCCTGTGGACCTTCTTCATCAGCTACCTCGTTGCCGTGCCGTTGGGCGTTGCCAAGGCGGTGCGGGCGGGGTCACGCTTTGACCTGGTCACCACCTTGCTCATTCTCGTCGGCTACGCCATCCCGGGCTTCGTGCTCGGCGTGGCGCTGCTCGTGATTTTTGGCGGTCAGCTGCAGTGGTTCCCGCTGCGCGGGCTCACGTCGGCCAACTGGGAGCAGTTGTCCTGGGGCGCGCGCATCGTGGACTATTTGTGGCACATCACGCTGCCCGTCACGGCCATGGTGCTGGGCAGTTTTGCCGTCACGGCCATGCTGACCAAGAACGCGTTCCTCGAAGAGATCCGCAAGCAGTATGTGCTCACGGCCCGTGCCAAGGGCCTCTCCGAGCGGCAGGTGCTGTGGAAGCATGTGTTCCGCAATGCGCTCATCCCCATCGTTACCGGCTTTCCGGCCGCGTTCATCGGCGCTTTCTTCGCAGGCTCGCTGCTGATCGAAACCTTGTTCTCGCTCGACGGCCTGGGCCTGCTCAGCTACGAGAGCGTGATCCGCCGTGACTACCCCGTAGTGCTGGGCACGTTGTACCTGTTCACGCTGATCGGGCTGGTCACCAAGCTCATCAGCGACCTTTGTTATGTGTGGGTGGACCCGCGCGTGAAGTTTGACTAGCCCGAACGCACCGATGGCCCCGATGAGTCCTGCTGCTGCCCCGATTTCACTCTCCCCGTCCCGCCGTGCCTGGTTGCGCTTCAAGCGCAACCGGCTGGGGTACTGGAGTCTGCTCGTTTTCTGCGCCCTGGTGCTGGTCAGCCTGTGTGCCGAACTAGTCAGCAACGACAAGCCGCTGGTGGTGCGCTACGAGGGGCAGACCTATTTCCCCATGCTCAAGGACTACCCCGAAAAAACCTTCGGGGGCGACTTCGAGACCCCCACCGACTACCTCGACCCCTTCATCAAGGAGCGGTTGAGCACCGGCAGCAACTGGGCGCTGTACACCCTGAACCCCTATGGCCCCAACACGCTCAACTACTTTGCCAAGGCGCCCAACCCCTCGGCGCCCACGGCCGACAATTGGCTGGGCACGGACGACCGGGGGCGCGACCTGCTGGCGCAGCTGCTCTACGGGTTTCGGGTGAGCGTGTTGTTTGGGCTGGCGCTCACCGTCACCGGCGTGCTGCTGGGGGTGATCACGGGTGCCATCCAGGGCTTCTTTGGCGGCAAGACCGACCTTGCGTTCCAGCGTTTCATAGAAATCTGGGGCTCCATGCCCGAGCTATATTTGCTCATCATCTTCAGTGCGGTGTTTGCGCCCAGCATTGCGCTGCTGCTCATTTTGCTCAGCCTGTTTGGCTGGATGGGGCTGTCTGACTATGTGCGCGCCGAGTTCCTGCGCAACCGCCAGCTTGACTACGTAAAGGCCGCACGCGCCTTGGGCGTGGGCAACCTGCAGATCATCTGGCGCCACATCCTGCCCAACAGCCTCACACCCGTGGTCACCTTCTTGCCGTTCCGCATGAGTGCGGCCATCCTCGAGCTCACCTCGCTCGACTTTCTGGGCCTGGGCGTGCCGCCCGGCACACCGTCATTGGGCGAGTTGCTGAGCCAGGGCAAGAACAGCATTGACGCGTGGTGGATTTCGCTTTCGACCTTTGGCGTGCTGGTCACCACCCTTCTCTTGCTCACCTTCATGGGCGACGCACTGCGCGATGCGCTGGACCCCAGAAAGGCCGACCTGTGACCGTAACCCCATCGGCCAACAATCCACCCCTGCTGCAGGTGCAGGACCTGCATGTGCGCTTTGGCCCCAAAGAGGTGGTGCGAGGCGTCAACTTCCACATTGCAGCGGGCGAAAAACTTGCGCTGGTAGGAGAGTCCGGCTCGGGCAAGACCATCACCGCTTTGAGCCTGCTGCGCCTGGCGGGCGATGCCGCCATCAGCGGGCAGGCCTTGCTGCAAGGCCGGGGCGACCTGCTGGCGCTGACCGAGCGTGAGATGCGCGGCGTGCGCGGCGACGACATCGCCATGGTGTTCCAGGAGCCCATGACGGCGCTCAACCCGCTGATGACGATTGGTGCGCAGATTGCCGAAATCTTGCAGCTCAAGCGCGGCTTGACGGGTGCCCAGTGCGCGCAGGCGGCCATTGATCTGCTGGCGCAGACCGGAATCCCCGAGCCCGCGCGCCGTGCGGGCAGCTTTCCGCACCAGCTCAGCGGTGGCCAGCGCCAGCGCGCCATGATTGCCATGGCTTTGGCCAGCAGCCCTAAGCTGTTGCTGGCCGATGAGCCCACCACCGCGCTGGACGTGAGCCTGCGCGGGCAGATTCTGGACCTGCTGAGCGACCTGCAGCGCCAGACCGGCATGGCCGTGCTACTCATCACCCACGACCTGAACCTGGTGCGCCGCTTTGCCGACCGCCTGGCCGTGATGGAGCAGGGCGTGCTGGTAGAGCAAGGCCCGGTGGCCGAAGTATTCGGTGCACCCCAGCATGCCTACACCCGCCGCCTGATCGCCAGCCAGCCGCGCCGCGATGTGGTTGAAGCCGGCCCGCCTGCTGGCACGGCACCCGTGGTGCAGACACAAGACCTGCGCGTGGTCTACCCCACGCCGTTACCAGGCATCAAGGGCTGGTTCAAAAAAGGCGAGTTTGTGGCCGTGCAGGGCGCCACGCTGCAATTGCTGCCCGGCCAGACGCTGGGCGTGGTGGGCGAATCCGGCTCGGGCAAGTCCACGCTGGCAGGGGCCATCCTGGGGCTGTTGCCTTCGGCAGGGCAACTGCAGGTGGGTGGGCAGGCGTGGCAGCAGCCCGCCATGCGCAACACGCCCGCCAACCAGCAGCTGCGCCGCCGGGTGCAGGTAGTGTTTCAAGACCCGTTCTCGTCCCTGTCACCGCGTCTCACGGTTGAGGAGATCGTGGGCGAGGGCCTGAAGGTGCACGAGCCCGCGCTGACCGTCGCCGAGCGCCGTGCGCGTGTCGAGGCGGTACTGGCCGAAGTGGGCCTGGCCGAGGCGCAATACCCGCGCCTGCTAGAGCGTTACCCGCACGAATTCTCTGGCGGCCAGCGCCAGCGCCTGGCCATTGCGCGTGCGCTCATCGTGCAGCCGCAGGTGCTGGTGCTCGATGAGCCCACCAGCGCGCTCGACGTGACCATCCAGCAGCAGGTGCTGGGCCTGCTGCAGCGCCTGCAGAAAGAAAAGGGCCTGAGCTACCTGCTCATCACCCACGATGTGGATGTGATCCGCGCCATGGCGCACGATGTGCTGGTGATGAAGGATGGCGCCGTGCTGGAAAGCGGCCCGGTGAACGGGGTGCTGGACGCACCGCAACACCCCTACACCCAGCGCCTGGTGGCGGCTGCCAGTGCACCGGGCACTGAGGGCTGACAGGCTGGGGAGGGCTTGCGCGCATGGATGCGTGCATGCGGTGGTGCATGCGGTGGTGCATGCGGTTGCGCATGCCCCCTGGCCGTGGAAAGATGCCTTCACCCCCTGCAACCCGCCGGGGCACTCTGGCCGGAGCCTCCATGCCCCCATCCCTGCCTGAACCCATGCCCGCCCAAGCGCCCATCGTGCCGCCAGACGGCGACACTACGACCGCCTTGGATCTGGCCGAGGTCTACCGCCGGGCCCGCGCCCTGGCCGCCCCGGGCCAATGCATCACCGCCCTGCACCTGGGGCCCGAGCACTGCGTGCTCGCCACGGGGCAGGGGCCCGCGCAGCCTTCGGCCCAGCTGACGCTGGCGCTCGGCCAGCAGAAAACGGCGCGGGCGTTTTTCCGTGGGGCCGTGCCGACGCCGCTGGAGCTGGAGACCGCCATCGCCTCGGTGGAGGACGAGGTCTATGCCGCCCATGTGCGCCACCGCCAATGGGTGCCCGAGGGCGCCTCGGCCCAGCTGTACTCGACCGACCCGGCGTTGCATGAGATCGCCACCCTCGCAGGCATCGCACCGGGGCCCGCCCGGGTGCTGCCGCTGGAGGCCGTGGAGCGGCTGTTCAACCGGCTGGCCGCAGTGGCACAAGGCCGCCCCGCCGCGCACGAGGGCCTGCCCGCCAGCCCCGCCTTCGCAGCCAGCCTGCTCGTCTTGCGCGAATTGATGCATCACATGCCATTTGCCGAAATCACCTTGCTGGACCTGCAGTATTTGCTATCGATGAGATAGCGGATAGAGCCGGATTGGCGGCCCGTGCGGGCCACCCGAGCACCGGGGGGATGGTGCTGGCGCATGGGAGATTGTGCGGGAGCGGTTGACACCCTGTCAGGTGGCGAGGTGGTCGGCATGCGCACTCAGTGTGGGCGGTGGACAACGCCGAGAAGAACAAACCCGCGCAGCGCGGTAACAATTCGTGCACTTTCACACGGGCCGACTTCACCCTCCACACCATGTCACAAAACGCGCATACCCTGCAGCTCTTCTTCGACAGCCCCATCAAGCTCAAAACAGCACAACTGGTCTACCAGTACCTGCTGGCGGACAACACCGAACAGGCACAGCGCTGGGCCGGCGAGCTGGGCGTGGCCGACCTGGACGACCTGTGGGATGGGGAATGGTTCAACCAGCAGGTGGCGGCCAAACCCACCCACCTGCTGCTATGTTTTGACACCGGCACCCATGGCAACCTGCCCCTGCGCGCCCTGGAAACCCTGTTTGCCAACGGCCTGCGGGCGGCGGTGCTGGAGGTGTTCTACGACCAGGTGGGCGAAACCGAGCGCATGCACTTCGACCAGGGCCAGTGGGTGGGGCGCCAGGCCTTCTTCAGTGCCCACCCCGACTGGCGCGCGGTGGTGGAGCCTCTGGATGGGGGCGACGATGCGCAGGACGACCCCTATGCCTGCTCCCGCGACCCGGCCAAGCCCATGAGCGTGGCGAAGATGCGCAAGGACGAGGCCGACCGCCGCAAGCAGGGCGAAGAGGCGGCGAAGGCCTTCATCGACCTGGCTCAAACCTTTGGCAAAAATGGCCAGTCGCCAGTGCAGGGCCTGATGGCGGTGCTGCTGCTGCGCGCGGGGTTCAAGGGCCTGCTGCATGCCATCGTGTTCATGGTGGTCACGGTGCTGCTGTTCAAGGGCATCTGGCTGTGGCTGGGCCTGGGGCTGGTGCTCGCGATTGCGCTGCCGCTGTTCTACATGGTGCGCGAGCACAAGGACCTGCGCGGCGATGGGGACGATGACGACGATGCTGCCGGTGGCAGCGATGGTGCCGACCCTGCAGGCCCGGCCACGGTGCAACCGGCGGCGGGCTGACCCGGCGCAGGGCGGTCGGGGCGGCAAAGACCCGCGACACAGCCCAACAAAAAAGACATGCAGACAAACAAACAAGCAACAACGAGGGAGTGAGCGATGCTGACAGAGATCGAATGGTGGGGTGGGCTGATCTTCGTGCTGGGGGCCATCACCCACCGGCTGGTGACCGGAGCGCTGGACAAGAAAGACGAGGGCATCGACTGGCATCGTTGGCAGATGCACGGCTTCTTCGTGCTGCCCGCCGTGGTGCTGGCCGGGTATTTCTATCCGCTGGCAGGCACCGGCCTGCAATACGCCTACCTTGGCGTGCTGGGCGCCGCTCTGCTGCTGGTGGCTGTGATGCTGGTGCAGGAGGTGATCGGGGATGCGGGCGAAGGCTCGGCAGAGACTACCGCAGAGGCTGCCAGTGGGGCCGCTGCTGCGGGCGCAGCGCAGGCGGACGACGAATCGCCCGGCTGGCTGATGACGCTGATCGGGGTGGTGGTGCTCTACAGCCCGGTGCTGGTGGCCTGCGGGCTGGGTTGCGCCAAGGCCTGGCCCATGGTGCAGGGGCTGTTGTAGCGGGGTAGCGGCCGGGCAGCCTGGGTGCCCGCGCGTTGCCTTCCTTTTTTCGATCGTCTCCCGGCGCTGTGCTGCGCTTCCTTGTCCCCGTTCATGGCCACAGATTCTTTTCCCGACCTGCTCTCGCTCTACATGCGGCGCATCCGCGCCAGCGCCTCCGGCGTGGCCACCGAAATCGGCCTGAGCCGTGAGGCGGTGAACAACTGGCGCAACGGCATCTCGGCGCCCAACCCCTGCTCGCGCGACAAGCTGGTGGCCTGCACCCGCTACCTGCGCCTGACCGAGAGCGAGACCAACCGCCTGCTCAGCGCCGCAGGTTTCGCGCCCGAGTTTCCGCTGCAGGCCGAGGCTCCGCTGCGGGCCGAGGCCAGGGCCACGGGTGTGGCCCCAGGCGCGGCGCAGCCCTTTGCGGCGTTTCAAGACCGGCTGTTTGCCCAGCTCGCGCAGGCCGTGCCATACCCCATCTCGCTGCTGCTGTCGCCCGCGCACTGGGGGCAGCCGCCGTTTCGGCACGAGCTGCTGCAGCGTGCCCGCGCGCAGTATGGCGAGGGCTCGGTGCTGCACATCCAGCCGCCCTACAGCGTGAGTACCGTGCCCGCCGAATACTTCGCCGCCATCGGCCGCCAATGTGGCCTGGGCGATGTGGCGTCAGACTACGAGTTCGAATCTGCGCTGGAGCGCCGCCTGCTGGCGGGCGAACGCATCTTCTGCCTGGTCAGCCGCTTTGAGCAGGGCACATCCGCGCTGCGCGAGACCCTGGCGGGCATTTTGCGCAGCCTGAGCGAGATGCACAGCGGCCGCCTGCACCTGCTGCTGTGTGGCGGCGAGGCGCTGGCCGACCTCAAATACCGCAGTGGCGACCTCTCGCTGCTCAACATCGCGCAGGTCAACCACTGGCCCGACCCGTCGCTGCACGACCTCCTGCGGCTGGCCCGCCACCGCTGGCCCGAGCACACCTGGACGGAGCCCGTGGTGGCCGATCTGCAAGCGCTCAGCGGCGGCCACCCCGCGTTGTTTGAAGAGGGGTTGCAGTGGCTGGTGGACCAGGGAATGGACCAGAGGGTGGGCAAGGGCGATGCACCACCCAGCGCCCTGCATACCCACCTGGTCAGCAGCCCACGCCTGTGGCAAACCTTTTTGCCCCTGGCCCAGGCGCCCGCCACCCGCGCGCGGCTGCTGCAACTGCTGCAGGTCGACGACCTGGGCCGCGCCCGGCCCTATCTGCAAGACGATGAACTGCGCAGCCTGTTCTGGGGCAACCTCATCCATGTGCGCGGCACAGGCGATGCGGCGCGGCTGCACTGGCGCTGCGCCACCATCCGCGATGCGGGCTTCATGGTGCTGGATTCATGCTCGCGGACTGAAGCCCCTGCTGTCCAGACCCGTGGTGCGCGCCGTGGTCATCGCGCTGGTCACTTTGTTTGTGGCCAGTGCGGTGTTCACGCCCCAGCACAACCCGGCCACGCGCGGCAGGTTCATGGCGGCCATGAACGTGGGCCCGGTGTGGGGCGAGCTGGTGCAATGGCGCGTGGCGATGATGCAGGCGCACAACGAGCTGGGCCACTGGCCCAAGGACATTTACGCCTACGCCCCCCCGGTGGCCCAGCCGCAGTTGCGCGTCACCTCCCCGCGCCCCTATGTGCTGCAGGCCGACATCGCCCACCACCCCGAGCTGGGCAAGCTGGCTGGCACCCAGGTGGTGGTGGAGCTGAAACCCGGCACCACCACCTGGTCCTGCCGCCCCGGCAAGCCGCCCATCCCCCTGGGCTACCTGCCCATCAATTGCCTGGAGGGAAGCACCGACGATTTCGAGCGCCCCACACAAGTGCCTGATGCCGACCCGTTTGGCTGGATGCGCTCGCTGATCGCATGGTGCGCGGTGATTTTTGCCGTGGGCGCCGTGCTGTGGGTGGTGCGCCATCCGCTCATCGGTGCGGGCCAGCTGCGCCCCGCACGCCTGCGCCGCACGCCGCTGGCGCGCCTGCCGCAGATCGACCGCCTGCTGCGCTGGCTGCGGCGGCTGGACGCCACGCTGCTCGCCGCCGACATCCGCACGGTGGACTGGCGCCGCGCCGTGGCCTGCGCCCAGGCCACAGGCGGCGAGCGCGCCCCGGCACTGGCCCGCGCGCTGGCCGAGCGCGTGTCGGCCCGCTGCCAGCCCAGCACCGACTGGGCACTGCCCGGTGCGGTGTTTGAGTGGCTGTTCCCGCCCGATCTGCCCGTGTCGCTGGACCGCTGCCTGGTGTTTGTGCCCACGCCCGGCATCGACGAAGCCACCGTGCTGCGCCAGCTGCGCGCCATGCAGACCGGCAGCGACGTGCTGCTGATCCTGTGCGAGCACAGCGTGGACACGCCCTGGCCCCTGCTGCGCGCTCATGCCGACGACCGCGCCAACCTGCATGTGATGCTGGACAGCGCCCACCAGACCGAATGGCTGATTGGCGGCGAGGCCCTGCAGGTGCTGCTGCGCCAGCTGGCCGCGCAACTGCGCATCACGCGCATCTCGCCCTACCAGACACGCGGTGGCGTGACGCGCGAAGGCGGGTTTTTTGGCCGCGCCCAGCTGCTGGCCCGTGTCATCAACCGCGAGCCCGCCAACTACCTTGTGGTGGGCGGGCGCCAGCTGGGCAAAAGCAGCCTGCTCAAGGCCGTGCAGCGCCGCATGGCGGGCCACCCGCACACCGTGTGCCACTACGTCTCGCTGCGCGACCACCGCCTGGCACCGCGCATGGCGCTGCAGTTTGGCCTGGCGGCCGACACCTCGCTCGAAGCCATCGTGGACCACCTGCAGGCGCAGTACGTGGGCAAGCGCCTGGTGCTGCTCATCGACGAGGCCGACCTGTTCTTTCGTGACGAATCGGCCAACGGCTACGTGCAGCTCTCCACCCTGCGCGCTCTCAGCGAAGAGGGCCGCTGCTGGTTCATGCTCGCGGGCTTCTGGGACCTGTATGCCACGGCCGTGCTGGACTACCAAAGCCCGCTGCGCAACTTTGGCGAGGTGTTGGCCATTGGCGGTCTGGAGCGCAGCGCCTGCCGCGAACTGGCCACCGAGCCGCTGCGCAAACTGCGCCTGGGCTTTGACAACGAGCGCCTGGTGGACCGCCTGGTGGACGCCAGCGGCCAGCGCGCCAACCTGGTCGCCATCCTGTGCCAGGAGTGCCTGGAAGCGCTGGCGCCCGGCGAACGCGTGATCGAATCCCGCCACCTCACGCAAGCCCTGGCCTCGCAGGCCGTGCAGGATGCCTTGGCGGGCTGGGGCCGCCTGAGCCACGACGAAGCGGCCTGCCGCCTCGACCGCATCGTGGTCTACCACACCGCCCAGGCCGGGCAGACCAGCCTGGTCGCCCTGGCCCAGCTGCTGCAAGGCCACGGCATCGCGGGCGACGCGCAGGCGCTGCGCCAGTCGCTGGCACGCCTGCAGCTGGCCTATGTGCTGCGCAAGCACGAAGGCGGTGAATACCGTTTTGCCATCCCGCTGCTGCAGGACCAGTTTGAACCAGCGGAAGTGGAACTGCTGCTGCACCAGGAGCTGGCCGTGCTGGCGCGCAGTGATGCAAAGGTATGAGCCAAAAAGGCCGTCTCCGCGCTATGGACAAGCGATTTTAGCTATCTATTTGATAGTGGGAGGGCATTGGGCGTTGGGGTTCACGGCAGCGCCACCACCACCGCACCGCGCTTGCGCCCTGTCTCCACATACGCATGCGCCGCAGGCAGGTCGGCAAACGGGTAGGCGCAGTCCAGCACCGGCCGCAGCGCGCCCGCCTGGGCCAGGTCCATCAGGGTCTGCAGGTCTTCGGGCCGCTCGGCCGCCGGGCCGCCAATGCTGCGGCGCGTGCCGCGCGGGCGGGCCAGCACCTGCGCCAGGCTGCCCGCCACCGCCAGATAGCGGCCATGCTCCTGCAGGCGCGGCAGGCAGGCGGCAAAGCTGCTGGCCCCCACGGTGTCGGCCACCACGTCCCACTGCTGCGGGTCCTGGGTGAAGTCCTCTTCGGTGTAGTCGATCACGGCCTGTGCGCCCAGCGCCCGCGCCAGCACCACATTGCCGCCGCTGCACACCGCAGTCACGTGCGCGCCCCGGCGCCGCGCCAGCTGCACCATGGCGCTGCCCACCGCGCCAATCACCAGCAGCGATTCGCCCGCGCGCAGGTTCGCCTTGTTCAAGAAGTGCAGCGCCGCCATGCCACCAAACGGCAGGCAGGCCGCGTCCACAAACGACAGGCGAGCGGGCTTGTGCACCAGGGGCCGGGTGCTGGGCAGCAGGCAGTATTCGGCATGGCCCCCCATGGCCACGCCCGCCACGCCCACCACGGCATCGCCGGGTGCAAAGCCAGTCACCGCGCGGCCCACGGCCTCCACCACGCCCGCCACATCGGTGCCCAGCACCGGCTGGCGTGGCCGCGTGATGCCAAACGCCAGCCGCCCCAACAGGCCAAAGCCGCGCGGCAGCTTCTGCGTGCGCACGCGCATGTCGGCCGACGACACGCTGGCCGCCAGCACCCGCACCAGCACATCGCGCGGGCCAGGCACCGGGCGGGGCAGGGTGCGCAGCCGCAGCACATCGGTGCCGCCATAGCGGGTGCAGACCCAGGCGAGCATGGTGGTGGACGTGGGCAGGGTGAGTGTGTGCATGGGCGGGAGGGCAGTGCGCCCGGTGGCGCAATCGAAGGGGCTTGAGCGGCGCGGTAGTGCCAGCAGGCAGCTTAGGTGGCCGGGTGGGGCGCACACAACCCGACCTTGGGAGGGGCGGCCGGTGGTGGCCATGCCCCAGCTGCACGTTACCCTTGTGGTCTTGCTGGATTGACCGATTGATTGCTGCAAAGGCCCAACGTGCACCCCACGCTCTACACCGTTGCCTACCCCATCTGCGCCGCCGAGGACATGTTGGCCATCGACACCTGGCGCGCCGCCAACGACCCCACCGGCCATGCGCTGGTGCGCCCGCACTTCACGCTGGTGTTTGCCAGCAACGCGGTGGACGAAGCCACCTACCTGGCCCATGTGGCGGCGGTGGCGGCACGCACCGCGCCCATCGCGTTTCACTGCCGCTATGCCATGCTGGGTGCCGACGCCCACAGCCCGCGCGCCCATGCCTATCTGGTGCCTGACGAAGGCCATGCGGCGTTGTCTCTGCTGCACGACGCGCTCTACACCGGCGCGCTGGCCGACGCGTTGCGTCTGGACCTGCCTTACACCCCGCACATCACCGTAGGCACTTTCGAGTCAGCACCCATGGCGCGCGCGTGGTGCGCTGAGCGCAACCAGTCGGGCGTGTCGGTGCCGGGCCAGGTGGCCGCACTGTGGGTGGGGCAGGTGGTGGACGGGCGGTTCGAACACCGGGGGCAGTTCGATTTGATGGGATAGTTTTTTGAAGCAAAAACGGCCTTCACCGCGCGTCTATTAAGCGCTTTAAGCTATCAAATATGTAGCTTTATCGCTACGCCCCTCAAGGCCGCTGCGCCATCACCAGCGCATATAACGCCTGCGCCGCCACCGACAGGCTCTCGTCCCGCCGCCGCACCAGGTAGATCTGCCGCGTCAGCCCCGGCAGCAACAGCGGCCGCGTGACCAGCCCCGGCTGGTCAAAGTGGAACAGCGTGAGTGCCGGCACCACGCTGATGCCCAGCCCCGCGCGCACCATGCCCATCACGGTGGCGAGCTGCTCCACCTCCATCAGCGTGTGCATGGCCTGCGGGTGCAGGGCGGCCTCCAGGTACTGGCGCACGCTGCTGGTGCGCGCCAGGTGGATGAAGGGCCACGCGGCCAGGTCCTGCGCGGTGATCGCCTTGCGCCTGCGCGCCAACGGGTGGTCGGCCGGGCACACCAGGTAGAAGTCGTCGCTGCAAAACGGCTCGGCCTGCAGGGCAGGGGTGTCGGCGCGGATGGCGGCCAGCGCAAAGTCGGCATGGCCGCTGGCCACGCGGTCGATGCAGGGCTCGGACAGCACATCGGCAATGTCGATCTCGATGCCTGGGTGCGCCGTGCGGTACTGCGCCAGCACGCCTGGCAGCCAGCCTGCGGCCAGTGACGGCAGCAGCGCCACGGCCACACGCCCGCGCTGCAGCGTGGCGGCACTGCGCACGGCGGCCAGGGCGCTGGTAATCTCGGCTCGGATGCGGCGGGCGGATTCCAGAAAGTTCTTCCCCTCGGGCGTGAGGTCCACGTGGCGCGTGCTGCGGTCGAACAGGCGCAGGCCCAGGTCGTCCTCCAGCGCGCGGATGAGGGCGCTGAACGCGGGCTGCGACAGGTGGCACAACGTGGCGGCGCGCGTGAAGCTGCGCTGCTCGGCCAGCGCGAGGAAGGCATCGAGCTGGCGGCTGGAGAGGTGGGGGGCGCTCATGCGGGGTGGGTGTGATTCATCTGTTTTTCAGATGGATTCATCATAACAATCGATTTTACAGAATACCGCCATGTTCCTACAGTCACGCTCAGGAGACAACGGATTCATGCCGAACGACCAAAAAAACCAACCTGCTGGTGGGCTGCGCCGCTGGCTTCTCGGGCGACCGCACCGACGCGGCCCTGCCCGTGGTGCAGGCGCTCATCGCCAGCGGCCAGCCTGCGGTGCTCATCTTCGAGACCCTGGCGGAGCGCACGCTGGCGCTTGCCCAGCTGGCGCGCCGCACCGACCCCGATGCGGGTTATGAACCCCTGCTGGTGGACCTGCTGCGCCCCGTGCTGGCGCAGTGCCTGGCGCACGGCGTGCGCATCGTCAGCAACTTTGGCGCGGCCAACCCGCACGGTGCCGCGCGCCGCATCCATGCGCTGGCGGCCGAGCTGGGCCTGGCCCGCCCGCGCATTGCCGTGCTGCAGGGCGACGACCTGAGCGGCCCCGAACACCGCGCGCTGCTGCAGGGTGCACTGGGCGCTGCGATGCCCATCGAGCCCATCGTCAGCGCCAACGCCTACATCGGCGCGCAGGCCATTGCCGATGCGCTGCGCGCGGGCGCGGACATCGTGGTCTGCGGCCGCGT
Source organism: Acidovorax sp. Q11 (assembly GCF_054950075.1). Taxonomy (NCBI): domain Bacteria; kingdom Pseudomonadati; phylum Pseudomonadota; class Betaproteobacteria; order Burkholderiales; family Comamonadaceae; genus Acidovorax; species Acidovorax sp. Q11. The sequence continues at coordinate 72,206 of NZ_JBUDZG010000020.1, forward strand.
GGCCGACCCGTCGCTGGTGCTGGGCCCGGCGCTCGCGCACTACGGCTGGGCGCTGGACGACTGGGACCGGCTGGCGCGCGCCACCATGGCCGGGCATCTGCTGGAATGCGGCGCACAGGTCACGGGCGGCTACTTTGCCGACCCTGGCTACAAAGACGTGGCGGGCCTGGCGCACCTGGGCTACCCCATCGCCGAGATCGAAGCCGACGGCCACTGCACCATCACCAAGCCCCCGGGCACGGGCGGCTGCATCACCGAGCGCACGGTGAAGGAACAGCTGCTGTACGAGCTGCACGACCCGGCGGCGTACCTCACGCCCGATGTGGTGGCCGACATCACCACCGCCCGCGTGACCACGGTGGGCGCTGACGCGGTGCGGCTGGAGGGCGTGCAGGGCCATGCGCGGCCCGCCACGCTCAAGGTCAACGTGTGTTTTGAATCGGGCTGGTTTGCCGAGGGCGAAATCTCCTACGCCGGCCCGCGCGCCGAAGCTCGCGCGCGGCTGGCGGGCGAGGTGCTGCGCGAGCGCCTGCACGGCCTGGGCCCGCTGCGCATCGACCTGATCGGCGTGACCAGCATCTTTGGCGACGACACCAGCCGCTGGCTGGATGCACCCGCCTACGGCAACGACGAAGCCCGCGACGTGCGCCTGCGCGTGGCCCTGCAGCACCGCGACCATGCCATCGCCCAGCGCCTGGTGCGCGAGGTGACCGCGCTCTACACCTGCGGCCCCGCAGGCGGCGGCGGCGTGCGCACCGCCATGCGGCCGCGCCTGGGCACGGTGTCGTGCCTGGTGCCGCGCGAGGCCGTGGCCGTGCGTTTTGAGATGGTGGGCTAAGAAGCTGTGAACGAATTCCTCATGCCCGCTCGTGCCGCAAAAACGCACGCCCTCGGCGTTGCAAATGCTCGCCATAGCCCGTGCTATGGCTGTGCTTTGCGCCTTGATGGCGCACGTTTGTGCGGCCCGCTCGGCCACGCCGGATTCATTCACAGCTTCTGAGGAGTACACACACCATGACAACCACCATCACCGTTCCGTTATATCGACTTGCCCACAGCCGCACCGGCGACAAAGGCAACCGCTCCAACATCAGCGTCATCGCCTGGCACCCCGCGCTGTGGGATGTTCTGGTCGAACAAGTCACTGAGGCCGCCGTGGCACAGCAGTTTGCGCAGCGCCGCCCGCGCCAGGTCACGCGCTACCTGCTGCCCCAACTGCAGGCCATGAACCTCGTGCTGGACGACGTGCTCGACGGTGGCGTGAACGACTCGCTCAACCTCGACAGCCACGGCAAGGCACTGAGCTACCTGCTGCTTGATATGCCCGTCACTGTGCCCGCCCATCTGGCGCCGCACTTTGGCGGTCCCACGGCCTAGACCTCCCCTTTCGCTTTTTCATCCATACCAACACCAGGAGACAACATGACCCATTCATCCCCCCGCCGCGCTCTGCTCGCCACTGCCGCCGCACTGGCGCTGGGCCCATTGCATGCCCCCGCTGCGCTCGCCCAGGCGGCCGGCGCCTACCCCGCCAAGGCCATCACCTTTGTCGTGCCGTTTGCCGCAGGCAGCGCCACCGACCAGCTGGCACGCGCGCTGGGCCAGTCCATCACCAACGACACCAAGCAGCCCGTGGTCATCGACAACAAGGCGGGCGCCAGCGGCATGATCGCCGCGTCGGCTGTGGCCAAGTCGGCGGCCGATGGCTACAGCGTGCTCATCACCACCAACACCACACATGCTGCCAACGAGCACCTGTACAAGAAGCTCTCGTACGACCCAGTGAAGGACTTCGCCCCCGTCACTGGCCTGGGCAAAGGGGGGGCAGGTGCTGGTGGTCAACGCCAGCGCACCGTACAAAAACGTGGGCGAGCTGCTGGCCTTCGCCAAGAAGAACCCCGGCAAGCTCAGCTTTGGCAGCGGCAGCTCGTCGAGCCGCATGGCGGGCGAGATGCTCAAGCAACTGGCCAGCGTGGACATCCTGCACGTGCCCTACAAAAGCAACCCGCTGGCCATCACCGACCTGCTGGGCGGGCAGATCGATCTGATGATCACCGACACCTCCACCGGCGTGCCGCAGGTCAAGGCGGGCAAGCTGCGTGCGCTGGGCTACTCGACGCAAAAGCGCAGCACCCAGCTGCCCGACGTGCCCACCATCGACGAAGCCGGTGTGAAGGGCTACGACATGGGCTACTGGTTTGCGGCCTACGTGCCAGCAGGCACGCCCGCGCCGGTGGTGGCGCGCCTGAACGAGCTGCTCACGGCCGCCACCAAGAGCCCAGCGGCCAAGAGCTTCTTTGACAATGCGGGCTCCGAAGCCTGGACCACCACGCCCGATGAACTCGCCAAGTTCCAGGCCGCCGAAACCCAGAAGTGGGGCAAGGTGATCAAGGCGGCAGGTATCGAGGCCGAATAAGCCACAGGCCCACCCACCGGGCCGTTTCATTCCTTTTTTCCTTCTCTCAGCCTGCCTTTGCTCGCAGGTCTGGGCGAAGCCTTGCCCGCGCGCAGCGCAACAGACGCTGCCGTTTTGTTCCAGAGCCGTTCCAGCGGCCCGCACCACCATCCATCCAAGGAGACAGACACCATGAAACCTCTTCGTGCATTCGGAAAACTCGCGCTCACGGCTGCCGCTGCAGCCGCCATCACGGCCTGCGGGGGCTCCAGCAACCATGCTGCGCCCAAGGGCCCCGCGCTCAAGCTGGCCATCACCGCCACCGAGGCCTTCCCCGGCACCTATGGCGACGTGGGCGAATACGAGCGCGTGACCGGCACCATCAGCGGCGAGGTGGACCCCAAGGACCCCAAGAACGCGGTCATCCAGGACCTGGCCCTGGCGCCCACCAATGCCAACGGCATGGTCGAGTACCGTGCCGACTTCGTCATGCTCAAGCCCAAGAACATGGATGGAACCTGCTCAGTGTCTTTTTGAAGTTGCACAAGTCGCTTTTCGGGATGGGATGCTAGGCGCGGGGTGCAGCCAATAGCTCGGCTATTGGCAAGCGCCGCAACGCCGCAGACCGCCCGAAAAGCAACTTGCCCGAAGGGTTGGAGTGAAATCGGGCGATTGGACGCCCCGGCTGCTTGCATGGGCATGAGCCCATGCGGCGCATCCGAAGCATCCACTCATCCCGATTGCACTCCAATGCAACTCCAAAAAGACACTGAACAGGTTCCCAGGCCAGCGGCGTTCTGCGCTACGACGCACCCAATCGCGGCAACATCCTCACCATGCTCAACCCCACGGCCACGCCCAGCGATGCGGTGTACCTGGAGCGCGGCTATGTGATGCTCTATTCCGCCTGGCAGGGCGATGTGCCCAAGAGCACCGCCGCGCGCCTGACGGTGACGGTGCCCGTGGCCAAGAACAAGGACGGCAGCAGCATCACCGGCCCCTACCGCGCCGAGCTGGTGCCCACCGCCGCCAGCCCCGCAATGACGCTGCCCGGCGGCGTGTTCAACGGCACCATGATTCCGTACGAACCCGCCAGCCTGGACAACACGCAGCCCGGCTACTCGCTCACCCGCCGTGCCAACGAGACGGATGCGCGCGTGCCTGTGCCCGCCGGCGACTGGAAGTTCGCCACCTGCGACACGGGCACCAACGCCTTCCCCGGCACGCCCAGCCCCACCAGCGTGTGCCTGAAGGGCGGGTTTGACCCAGCCTATCTGTACGAGCTGGTCTATGTTGCCAAAGACCCCAAAGTGATGGGCGTGGGCCTGGCTGCGCTGCGCGACACGGTGAGCTTCTTCCGCAGCAAGGCGGCTGATTCCACCGGCACCCCCAACCCCCTCGCAGGCCGCATCACACACACGCTGGGGCAGGGCACCTCGCAGTCGGGCAACGCCATGAAGACCTTTCTGCACCTGGGCTTCAACCAGGCGCTGGATGGCGGCAAGGTCTTTGACGGCATGTACGCCCACGTGGCAGCGCGCCAGACCAACATCAACACCCGCTTTGCCGTGCCCGGTGGCGGCGGCGGCTTGCGCACCGACCACACCGCCTTCGGCCAGACGGCACCGCGCGGGCTGGACAAGGACTACCAGGACGACATCAGCGGCCGCCAGGGCGGCGTGATGAAGCGCTGCGCCGCCACCAACACCTGCCCCAAGTTCTTCCTGGGCCTGTCGGGCACGGAGTTCTGGCAGCTGCAGGGCTCGCCCGTGCTGACCGACGCCAACGGCACCAAGGACCTGGCGCAGCCCGACAACGCCCGCATCTACTACTACGCCAGCACCCAGCACGGCGGGGCAGGGGGCACCGCCAGCATTGCCTATGCACCCACGCGCGCCACGTACCCCACGGGCACGGTGGTGCAGTTCAATGACACCTTCCGCGCGCTGTTCCCGAACCTCGAAGACTGGGTGGTGCGCGGCACGCAACCGCCCGCCAGCCAGGTGCCCAAGCTGGCCGACGGCACGCTGGTGCGGCCCGAGGCGCTGGCCTTCCCGGCCATGAAGGGGCTGACCTGGGCGGTGGGCGGCGTGCAGACGGCGATCCCCGACTTCAGCTACCGGGGCCTGTACAACAACTTCCCACTTTTTGACTTTGGCCCGCAGTACATCCCGCAGGACGAGGCTGGCATTTCCACCGTGCTGCCCCCGCGCAACCTGGGCCGCGACTACGCCATCCTGGTGCCGCAGGTCGATGCAAGCACGGGCCTCACCCGCGCTGGCATTCGCAGCATGGAGGCGCGTGCGCCGCTGGGCACCAGCATCGAGTTCAACTACGTGGCCACACCCGGCATCACCGACCTGGCCAACCTCACGGGCAGCTTCATCCCCTTCCACAAGACGCGCGCCGCGCGGCTGGCGGCGGGCGATGCACGGCCGTCGCTGGAGGAACTGTATGGCACGCAGGAGGGCTACGTCGCTGCGGTGACGCAGGCCGCCAATGACCTGGTGGCACAGCGCCTGCTGCTGCCGCGCGATGCGGACCTGCAAATTGCGCGCGCCAAGGCCGCTGCGGTGTTGCCCTGAGCGGCGGGGGGCTCGTTTCCACTCCCTCTCCCCTCGCGGGAGAGGGCGGGGGAGAGGGGGCACTTCTTCGGGGCGCCGCGCTCCATCCTCCCCCCTCTCCCCAACCCTCTCCCACCGAGAGAGAGGGCGTGCCAGCGCTTTTAAGGCCTGTGAAAAATCAAGCCAAATTGACCTCTGCCGTCTGATGGATAAGCGCTAGCAGCTATCAAATTAGTAGTCCTTCAGCCGAGGCGACCGCCCCTCACCACGGCACCCCCGCAAACCGCTCCACCAAAAAATCCAGCAACGCCCGCACCGCAGGCGACAAATGCCTGCGCGACGGGTACAGCGCATAGATCGTCATCACCGGCAAGTCCCACCCCGGCAGCACGGCCTGCAGCGCGCCGCTGTGCAGGTAGGGGTTGACCAGATACGTCGGCTGCATTGCAATGCCGCCGCCCGCCAACGCTGCGCGCATCAGCGTGGTGGCCTCGTTGGCGCTGAAATGGCCGCTCACGCCCACGCGCTCCACCTCATCGCCGCGCGTCAGCTGCCAAACGCTTTTGCCAAAGTTGGCATAACTCAGGCACCGGTGCTGCGCTAAGTCGGCAGGTTGCTGCGGCACGCCGTGGGCGGCCAGGTAGGCAGGGGATGCCACCAGCACCGAATCGCACCGCGCCAGTGGCCGACCGATGAGCAACGGGTCGGGCTCGGCGCTGATGCGGATGGCCAGGTCGATGCGCTTTTCCACCAGGTTCAACGATCCTTCGCTCGCGTCCAGGTCAATCTTGAGCTGCGGGTGTTGCGCCAGAAAATCCGCAATCGCCGCGCCCATCTGCGCAAACGCAAACGACACGCTGCAGGTCAGCCGCAGTTGCCCGCGCAATGCGCCTTCGGTGGTGGTGGCGGTTTCTTCTTCCAGGTCTTGCGACAGCGCCAGCATCTGCTGGCAGCGGCGCAGCGCGTGCTCACCCGCGTCGGTCAGCGTCACGCTGCGGGTGGTGCGCTGCAGCAGGCGGGCCTGCAGCCACTGCTCCATCTCGCCCACATAGCGCGTGACCATGGCACGTGACATATCCAGTTTGTCGGCCGTGGCGCTAAAGCTGCCGCTGGTGGCGACTTCGGCAAACACATGCATGGCGGTCAGGCGGTCCATAAGGGGTTATTTGATCGATTGGAGAAACAAATATGCGCGAGTTATCGGGTTTATTGGATCGATTGGCGCAAATAAACTTCATTCCGTCATCTGCACAACCTCTCAAAACCCTGGAGAAACCACCATGTTCCGCACTACCCTCATCGCCGCCACCCTCGCCGTTGCCTTCACCGGCGCCCAGGCCGCCCAGCCGCTGCAGGTCAAGGTCTACAACGCCGATGGCAACAGCTTCAACGTCAACTCCACGCTGGTCTATGGCGAGAAGGAAGCCATGGTCATCGACGCAGGCTTTACCCGTGCCGATGCGCTGCGCATTGCGGCCAACGTGCTCGACAGCGGCAAGGAACTCAAGACCATCTACGTGAGCCAGGCCGACCCCGACTATTACTTTGGCGTCGAGACGCTGAAAGAAATTTTCCCCAAGGCCGACGTGGTGACTACGCCCGCCGTGCTGGAGAAGATCAACGCCAAGCTGGCCACCAAGCTCTCGTTCTGGGGCCCCAAGATGGGCGCCAACGCACCGCGCACGCCCGTGCTGCCCAAGGCCATCGCGGGCAACATGCTGAGCGTGGACGGCCAAACCGTGGAGATCCGTGGCACCACCGGCCTGCTGGCGCACCGCCCGTATGCCTGGATTCCGTCCATCAAGGCTGTGGTGGGCACCATCGGCGTGTTTGGCACCAACACCCATGTGTGGACGGCCGACACCCAAACCGTGGCAGAGCGCAGCGCCTGGGTGGCGCAGCTCGACGAGATGGCCGCGCTGCAGCCCACGGTGGTGGTGCCCGGCCACATGCCAGCCGGTGGCGCGCTGGATGCCGCCAACATCAGCTACACCAAGGGCTACCTGCAAGCTTTTGAGAAAAACGCCGCCGCCACCAAGACCAGCGCCGAACTCATCGACGCGATGAAGAAGGCCTACCCCGCAGCGCCCATGGGCCTGTCGCTGGACATCGGTGCCAAGGTCAACAAGGGCGAGATGAAGTGGTGAGATGACGTGCTGAAAGCTGTCAAAGCAAGTTGTTGAAAGGAACCAGATCGTGACCGCTACACACCCGCTCCAGCAGGTCCTGCAGCACCTGCACGCCGGGCGCTGGAGTGCGGCGCACGATCTGGCGCAGCACGACGGCTCCATGCTCGCAGCCTGGCTGCACGGCATCCTGCACCTGCAAGAGGGCGACCTGGAAGACGCCGAAAACTGGTACGACCGCGCCGCCCGCCATTTCCGCAGCCGGGGCACGCTGGCCGAAGAGATTGCGGCTTTTGAAGCCGCACTGACTGCGTCTGAAACCTCAACCCCAACGAAAGAATTTGACCCATGCCCACCGTCACCGTGACCTACCTGTTCGACCCCCTGTGCGGCTGGTGTTATGCCGCCGCGCCTGCGCTCAAGTTCCTGCAAGCGCAGGATGGAGTCGAGGTGGTGCTGGCCCCCTCCGGCCTGTTTGCAGGCGCAGGCGCCCGGCCCATGGACGCGCAATTTGCCGCCTACGCCTGGGCCAACGACCAGCGCATCCAGCAGCTCACCGGCCAGCCTTTTACGCAGGCCTACCGCGACCAGATCCTGGGCGCAGCGAATGGCCGTTTTGACTCCGGCCCCGCCACGCAGGCCCTCACGGCCGTGGCGCAGACCGCGCCTGAGCGCGAGCTGGACGCGCTGCACGCCCTGCAGCACGCCCGCTATGTGGATGGCCGCGACAACACCGACCCGGCCGTGATCGCCGAGGTGCTGCGCGCCCTGGGGCTGCAAGAAGCCGCTGCCCTGGCCCTGGCGCCCGACACTGCCTTGCTGCGCGCCACCGCCGAACGCACTGCTACCGCCCAGGCCACGCTGCGCGCCGTGGGTGCGCGTGGTGTGCCGCAACTGGTGGTTACAGGGCCGGGTGGGGCACTGCGGTTGCTGGGTGGCGATGCGCTGCTGGGGCCGCGCGAGCCATTGCTGGCGCAGGTGCGGGCGGCGGCTGCGGCTTGAATGCAGTGGAAGCGCGCCGCTTTTAAACACCAAAAACCGTTCACGCTGAGCCTGTCGAAGCGCGACGCGAGGCTTCGACAAGCTCAGCCGGAACGTTCGGGAGTGGTTGAAAGCGAGCCCGTAAGACGGTGCCCGCTTTCGTCTCACTCCATCGACGGGTCGATCAACACCTTAGCACCTGTGTTGCGCGGGCCATAAAAGGCAATCGCATCCGCGCTCAGCGCCCCCGCCAGCGACACCGTGCGCGCATAGTGGCTGGCAAAGGTGGTTTTCAGCTCGGCGGCCACACGCGCGCGCAGCGCCTGGGTCGCCTCATTGCCAATCTTCTGCAGAAACGGAAACAGCAGCCACCCGCCCATGCCCCAGGCCATGCCAAAGGTGCGGTGCACTTCGGTGGGCCGCGTGTCCAGGTGGCCGTACAAATACACCTGCTTGTGCACGGCCGAACCGTAGCGGCTGTACTCCTTGGCCGTGCGGTTGATGGCGGCCTCCATGCACTGCAAGATCTGCCCGGCCAGCGTGCCGCCGCCCGTGGCGTCAAACGCAATCGTGGCGCCTGTGGCGGCCAGCGCATCCGTCAGGTCGGCCATGAAGGTGGGCGCGCTGCTGTCGCACACATACTGTGCGCCCATCTCGCGCAGCAGCGCCGCCTGCTCGGGCTTGCGCACGATGTTGACCAAAGCGATGCCGTCCTTCTGGCACACCTTGTTCAGCATCTGCCCCAGGTTGCTGGCCGCAGCGGTGTGCACCAGCGCGGTGTGGCCCTCGCGCTTCATCGTCTCCACCATGCTCAGCGCCGTGAGCGGGTTCACAAAACACGATGCGCCCTCGGCCGCCGTGGTGCCGGGCGGCAACACCAGGCACTGCGCCGCAGGCATGGCGCGGTATTGCGAATACATGGCACCGCCAATCACGGCCACCGTGCGGCCCAGCAGCGCCTGTGCGGCGGGCGATGCGCCTGCCGCCACCACCAGGCCCGCGCCCTCGTTGCCCACCGGCATGCTCTGGCCCAGGCGTGCGGCCATGTTGGGCATGGCGCGCTCGGGGATGCGGGCCGTGGCCACCGGCCGCTCGGCTGTGCCCGTGACCTGCACGGTAGACAAATCGGCCGGGCCCAGCAGCAGGCCGATGTCCGACGGGTTGATGGGTGTGGCCTGCACCTGGATCAACACCTCATCAGGCCCCGGCGTGGGCACGGGCGTGGGCTCCAGGCTGAGCTGCAAGGTGCCGTCGGGCTGGACGAGGGAGCGCAATTGCAGGGCGGTGGTGGGGATGGTGGCGGTGGTGGTCATGAATGCCTTTCGAGGGGAAAGAGGGCGCGCCTTGCGTTCCACTGCGCGGCCCGGTGCCAAGCATTAGAACGTGATTGCGCCGCAAACACCGTCGCGCAAGTGCCTTGTGACGGTAGGGTCGGCCGGTGCGCGCCTGCGCCCTCAACCCCCCAGCGTCCGCACCATCTGCTCATACATCGCATCCACCGCCAGTGACCGCTGCGACACCTTGCTGCGCAGCACTGCCACATGCATGGCATCCAGCGGCGGCAGTTCAAACTCTGCAGGCAGGTTCTGCAAGATCTGCAGGTGGGGAGGCACGCTGCAGCGCGTGAGCACGGCCACGGCCAGGCCGCTTTCCACGGCGGCCAGCTGGCCCGCCAGGCTGGAGCTGTGGTACACGATGCGGTAGGCCCGCCGCCGCGCCGCCAGCGCCGACAAGGTGGCCTGCCGCGCCATGCTGGTCGATTCGTACACCGCAAGGGGCAGCGGGTCGCGCCGCCACACCTCGTACTGCGTGGCGCCCACCCACACCAGCGGCTCGTCAAACAGAAAGCGCCCGCGCTGCGGCTTGTCGCGCGAGATGAGCGCCAAGTCCAGCTCGCCTTTCACCACACTCGGGATGAGCGCGGTGGACTGCTCGCACGTCAGCTCAATCTCCACCCCCTGGTAGCGGTGCGCAAAGCTGCGCAGCACCGGCGTGAGGTAGGCGCTGGCGTAGTCGTCTGGCACACCCAGCCGCACTTGGCCCGCGAGTTGGGGCCCAAACAGCGCCGCGTGCGCCTCGGCCTGCAAATCGAGCACACGGCGCGCATACGACAGCAGCTCGGCCCCCGCTGGCGTCACCTCCAGGTGGCGCGGCCCGCGCAGCAGCACGGGGCGGCCCAGCGCGGTCTCCAGCTTCTTGATCTGCATGCTCACCGCCGACTGCGAGCGGTGCACCAGCGGTGCCGCACCCGAGAGCGAGCCCGCGTCCACCACCGCCACAAAGGCGCGCAGCCAGTCGATCTGAAAGTCCGGGTAGTTCATGGGCGGTTTTCTATGAATTCGCTTATCGAATGGTATCCGTTCGATTTATCCGTTTTACAACGTAGCCCGAAACCGTGAGCATCGGCTGCATGAACCACTCCCCATCCCACACCGCCGCATCGCCATCCCTTGCCAGCACACAGCCCGCCAACGCACTCGCCCGTGAGCGCGACAGCCAGTGGCTGCTGACTGCCGGTGGCGTGCTGCTGGGCACCATCGGCGTGTTTGTGGAAGAGGCGGGCCAGCACCCGTTGGTCACCGTGTGGTTTCGCAGCGTGTTTGGTGCGCTGGCGCTGCTGGCGTGGTGCCTGGCCACCGGCCGGGGGCGTGAGCTTCTGCTCAGCGGCAAAGCGCGCTGGGTGGCCTGCGCCACGGGCGTGCTCATGGTGCTGAACTGGGCGCTGTTCTTTGCGGCAATCCCCCGCACCTCCATCGCCGTGGCCACGGTCATCTTTCACATCCAGCCCATCTGGGTCATCGTCTTTGGCGCGCTGTTTCTGCGTGCGGCCATCTCGCCCCTGCAGTGGCTGGCCACCCTGGCCGCGCTGGCGGGCCTGGTGCTGACCACCGGGCTGCTCGACGGCACGGCCGCAGCCGCTGTCACAGCAAGCAACAACAGTCAGGGCTACCTTGCGGGCGTGTTGATGTGCCTGGGCGGCTCGCTGTGCTATGCGGGCGTCACGCTGCTTGCCAACACGCAAAAGGCCATCAGCCCCTACGCCATGGCCCTGTGGCAATGCCTGGTGGGCGCGGTGGCGCTGGCGTGGGCTCCCTTTGTGCTCGGGTGGCCGCCACTGGGCGCCGCCTGGGGCTGGCTGCTGGGCCTGGGCGTGCTGCACACGGGGCTGGCCTATGTGGTGCTGTTTGCGGGCATGGCGCGCCTGGGGCTGGGGCGCATTGCGGTGCTGCAGTTTGTGTACCCGCTCACCGCCGTGCTGGTGGATTGGGCCGTGTATGGCCGCACGCTCAGCCCCGTGCAGCTGGCGGGTGTGGGGCTGATGGCGGCTGCGCTGTGGACGCTGCGGCGGCCGGTCAAGGCCGCCGCCAGCGCTGGCTGATCTGCCTGGCCTGCGTCAAAGCGGCTGATCTGCCAGTGGCACAAATATCACCGTATGGGCCTCGCACTCAGCCTGGTCCGGCGGTTGCCACAGGTCGCTGGCCAGCTCAAAGATATGGGGTGGCACCACCATGGAAAACGTCTCGCCCCTCTCGGCATTGCGCTGGTTCACACGCGCACGGCGCAGCTCGCGCGGGGCGTCCAGCACGTACACGGTCATGGCATCGGCCCAATGCCCCATGCGGGTGTAGAACGCATCCCGCTCCTGCTGCCGGATGAGACCAATCTCCAGCACGACATCGGTGCCAGCGCGCAGAACGGCTTCGGCGGTTTTCCAGATCTGCAAGAGGCAGCGCTGAGTGCGCGCGATGTACCAGGCCATCACATCGGCGCCAGGCAGGTCCGGCCGGTCGGGCGAGAACAGCGTGGCCATCCAGTCGTCCAGGTTCAGCGGCACGGCGCTGTGCTGCCGCATCAATTCGCGGGCAAAGGTGGACTTGCCTGCGCCGACCGGGCCGATGACCAGGTGAATGCGAGGAGCTGCGCAGGCAACGGCTGCGGGGGCGGTGTGGTTGGAAGTGGTGTGCATGAGAAAGGGCTTCAGAAAAGCAAAAAGCCCCCTCTGCAAGCAGAGAGAGCTTTCCATACGACGGACGAAAAAAAGCCCTCGACGGTAGTGGAGGGCTTTGCGGTTCGCTTAGGCCCAAGGGGCCAGGCGCGATGGGGCAGTGTAGGTGCCCGCTGCGGGGTGCGTCAACCGGTGGTCCGTGCGCGTGTGTTGAGTCCCCCAGTCACACCCTGCGCGCGCCCGGCAAGCTGGGTCACGCCCCAAACACCAGCGCCTGGTGCGCCCCCACGCCCGCCAGCACCCCTTCGGCCGAGGCCAGCGTGGCGTTGTGCCGCATCAGCGTCAGGTCGCCAGCGGCATACACGCCGGGCACGGTGGTCATCTTGTTGGCATCGGTGCGGAGGTACGGGCCCATGGGCCCATCGTCGAACGCGCAGCCCAGCTGCTCGGCCAGCGGGCTGGCGGGGCGGGTAGTGGCGGCCACATACATTGCAGCCAGCGGCACCACGCGCGCATCACCGCCACCGGTGGCCTGCAGGTGCACGCCCTGCAGCGCCTGGCCTGGGCCTTCCAGCGCGGCGATGGGTGCGGGCTCGATGGTTATGCCCAGCGCCAGCAGCCGCTCGCGCTCGGCGCTCTCCAGCGTCGTGTCGCCATTCAGAAAGAGGGTGGTCGGGCCCCAGTCGGCAATCAGCTGCGCGTGCATGGCCGAGCCTGCCGAGTGGTATAGCACGCCCAGCCGCTGGCCTGCAAACTCGTAGCCGTGGCAATACGGACAGTGCAAGACCGTGGCGCCCCAGCGCTGGCGCAGGCCCGCAATGTCGGGCAAGCCATCCTGCACGCCAAAGGCCAGAACCAGCTTGTGGGCCTCCATGGTTGCGCCATCGTCCAGCACCACTTCAAACCCGTTCTCGGGTGACCCCGCCCGTTGCTGCGCCGTGGCCGACACCACCGTGCCCTGCACAAAACCCACCGTGGGATAGGCCGCCAGCTTGCGCCGCGCCTGCTCGATCATCGCCAGCGGCGACTCGCCGTCTTGCCCGAAGAAGCCGTGCGACGCTGCCGCAAACCGGTTGCGCGGCTGGCCTGCGTCCACCACACACACCCGCCGCCGGGCCCGCGCCAGCTGCATTGCGGCTGACAGGCCGGCAAAGCTGCCGCCTATCACGATCACCTCATACGCCTGGGTTTTTGCCATTGCCGCTGTCGCCATGCTCAATCTCCTTGTGACCGTGGCACCCGGCCACCATGCGTTCATGAAACTCGGCCGAGAGCTGCGCCAGCGTCACCTCGCCCAGCCGCGCCAGCAGCGCCTCTTCGGCCGCCTGGTAGGCGTCGGTCAGCGCGCGGTTCACCGCCTGCTCCACGATGCAGCCGGGGCTCTCCACCCTGTTACCCACCGCCAGCAGCGTGGGCGCGCCCAGCGCCTCGTAGATGTCTCGCAGCGTGATGTCGGTGAGCGGGCACGACAGCACCCACCCGCCGCCATGCCCCTTGGCCGACGACACAAAACCCGCATACCGCAGCCCCGCCATCAGGCGGCGCACCACCACCGGGTTGGTCTGCATGGCCTGCGCCATGGCCTCAGACGTGGCGGGCCCCTCCATCTCTGCCATGTGCAGCAGCGCGTGGAGAACATTGGAAAGGCGGCTATCTCGTTTCATGCAACATTCAAAGTTGCGTGATGCTAGCATTCAACCAGAAATAGTGCTGGCGCACGAACAGAAAACTACTGAATTGATAGCTACTGGCGCTTGTTGGATAAGCGCTAGAGGCCAATTTGGCTTGATTTCTTTGACACCTTGCCCACCCCAACCGTTCGGGCTGAGCCTGTCGAAACCTTGCGCGGCTTGGCAAACCGGCGGACCCAGCCCATTGCCAACCGTCGCACCCACCGCACACCAGACCGCACATGACCCATCCCACCGCATCCCCCTTCACCGACCCCGCCGCCGTCGCCCGCTACGCCGACGGCCCCCGCCGCAACGTGCCCGGCTACGACAGCCTGCTGCGCATGTCCCGCATCCTGCTGGCCGAGCGCGTGCCCGCCGACGGCCGTGTGCTGGTGGTGGGCGCAGGTGGCGGGCTGGAGCTGGAAGACATGGCGCTGGCGCAATCCGGCTGGCGGTTTGACGGTGTGGACCCTAGCCAGCCCATGCTGGATTTGGCGGCGCAGCGGTTGCAAAGCGCGGGCGTGCCCGGCGACCGCGTGGCGCTGCACCACGGCTATGTGCAGAGCGCACCGGCTGGGCCGTTTGATGGTGCTACGTGCCTGCTGACTCTTCACTTTGTGCCGCGCGAGGAGCGTGCGGCCATGGCGGTGGAGATACGGCGGCGGCTCAAGCCTGGGGCGCCGTTGGTCGTGGCGCATCTGAGCGTGGCGGATGGTGCAGGCCCCGGAGGCGAGGGCGGGGCAGGGGAGCGCGACCCAATCCACCGCACTTAAGCTAAAATATCACCCGTAACCCATTGATTTAATTGGTTTTTCTTGCAAATCTTCACTTGACGCGGAACACCCCCATGGCAAGAAATATCAGGGTTAACCCTTGGATTCG